>JAYUFH010000432.1:0-24934 GCA_043738765.1 Pseudomonadota bacterium
AACTCGCCGCATTATGCGAGCGTTGCGAGAAGGAGGCGGGCGCAGACTGGATGCAGGCTATGCCTATGCGAATCGCGGAGATTACGGATGAATATGCCAGCGTGGCGGACATGCTCACTGCGGAACTGCGCGCTGGCAAGCCTGTAGGGCGGCATGGCGAAAGATGAATTCTGTGTGGGCCTTTAGTGGTTCAGTGGTGATCGTGATAATAATAAATTGCGCGCTTGTTGAAGGCAGGTGAGTTATTTTTGTTCCACCATCCATCGGGAATCGGCCAGGCATAGGCTGTCAAGCGTCGCTGATAGAGAATAGCTAAGCACGCGCGTTCTGCTGGGCGGGTAGAAGGCAGACAATGGCATTGTCCACATGCTCGGAGATGGCCTTGCACGGCATGACGATATCCGGCCGTCCCAGGTGATAGCCCTGGGCGAAATCCACGCCGAATTGCTTCAGTAGACGGAAACATTCCTCGTTTTCGACGAATTCCGCCACCGTCTTTTTGCCAAGGGCGTGGGCGATTTCGTTCATCGCCTTGACCATGGCCTGGTCCACCGGACTTTCCGCCATGTTCTTTACGAAGCGGCCGTCGATTTTTACGATATCGACTGGCAGATCCCGGAGATAGGCGAAGGACGACAGGCCGGAGCCGAAATCATCCAGCGCGGTGTGGCAGCCAATCTTCTGCAGTTTGGCAAGGAAGTCTTCCGCCAGCGCCATGTCGGCGATTGCCACTGTCTCGGTCACTTCGAAGGTCAGGGCGGCAGGATCCAGACCGCTGTGCGTCAATTTGTCGAGTATCAGATCGCACACCGAGTGATCGGACAATGTCTGACCGGAGAGGTTGATGGAGTAACGCAGATGCGGCAAGGTTTTGCGCTGTTTAGCCAGAGTTTCGATGGCGTTGAAGATGACCCACTTGTCGATTTCCACCGCCAGGCCGAAGCGCTCCGCCGAGGGCATAAAGCCGCCGGGGAGCAGTATCTCATTGTTGTCGTCCAGCATGCGGATCAGGACCTCGTAAGATTCGATCTCGCGCGTGCGGACATCGATGATCGGCTGGCAGGCGAGGGCAAAGCGCCCGTTTTCTATGGCTTCCTTGATGCGCCGCGACCAGCCCATGTCCATGCTCATGGCGTTCACGCTGGATTCATCCGCCGGCTTGAAGAGATGCACGCGATTGCGCCCGCCGCGCTTCGCCAGGTGACAGGCGATATCCGCCTGCGACAGCGCCTGGGTCGGCGTCTGTGTCTGGCGCGAGATCATCGCGACGCCGACGGAGCAACCGATATCGACGCGTTCCGCGTTGTGTTTGAATACGAAGTCTGCGAGTGCCTGACGGAACGACTCGGCGACATGCAAGGCCGTCTGCTCCTGAACGTCATACAGCAGCACGGTGAATTCGTCGCCGCCAAGACGTGCAGTGAGATCACTCTTGCGTGCGCGTTTCTGCAAAATGCCGGCAATATCGATGAGCAGGTGATCCCCCGCCGCATGGCCCAGGGTGTCATTCACGTATTTAAAATTGTCCAGATCGATATATAACAGGGCGTAGGTCTGGCCATTGCGTTTTGTCCGCTCCACCGTGCGTTCCAGTTCCGTCTGGAAATAACTGCGATTATACAGGCCGGTGAGTCCATCATGCTCCGCCATGGACTTGAGGTGTTCAACCAGGGCCTTGCGTTCGCTGATATCCGATACCAGCCCGGTATATAACGGTTTGCCTTCCAGTGTAATTTCGCTGACTTTGAGGGCCATGGGAAAGCGCGTGCCATCCTTGTGCCGGCCGGTCACCTCGCCTTCATGGCCGATCAGGCGCTTGATTTCCGCCCGCATGAAATGGGCCAGATAACCGTCGCGCATGTCACGCGCATGGGTGGGCGGTATGAGTAGGCTGATATCCGCCCCGACGGCCTCGTGCTCCCCATAACCGAACAGCCGCACGGCGGCGGTGTTGAGGCTCTCGATGATACCCTTGGCGTCGAAGGTCACAATGCCTTCCGCCGCATTGCCCAGGATCGTTTCCAGACGCTGCTGACGTGTGTGCACCTGCTGGCGCATGCGATCGAAGGCCTCGATCAGATCCTGGGTTTCCATGGTTTGCATGGTGGGTAGTGTCACCTGAGTGTCGCCACGCGCCTCCGCCTTGAGCGCCTGGGCCACGCGCGCCATCGGGCGTCGCACCGTGTGTTCGATGAGATGGTAAAAAGCGAAGGTCATTAGAATAACAATGGCGAAGACCAGCCAGAGAGTATGCGAGAGCTTGTTGGCGATCTGCGTCATCTGCGCCATGTCGCCGGCGGATCCGGCCAGCAGATTCTTCTCCAGCGCGTGCAACGTGGACCATGCCTGCAGAAACAACGGCTGGATGACATCTTTTAGCAGTGGTACATCGGCGCGCCAGGCATTCGAGTTGTGAATTAAAAGGGTTTTTCCGTAAGCGGCGCGCCATTTTTTCTGCTGCACGCGCATGCTATTCAATGCCTCAGTCTGTTGAAACTCCAGCAGGCCTTGTTTATCCATTTCCGCGAGACGGCCCAAGAGTCCGGAGACGGTCGCGTAGTATTCGTCCACATGTTGCATCTGAATGCGCGTGCCGTCCTGCCAATCGCCTGGAAACAGCCCGGAGCGGAATGACATATAGGTACGGAAGGACAGGATCATCATGCTCCAGGTATGACGCGTGGCAGCGAAAGTTCGATAGACCTGTTGTTGCGCCGGGACATCGTTCAGCAGATCGGCGTCATCCATCGCGAGGGTTGCCGCATTGTAAAATTCCGTGTGCGCGGGCACCAGTTCATTCGAGATAATCGGCATGGCTGGATAGAGCTGGTTCGGCTGGGTCCGGATGATCATCAGCTGGTCCATATTATTGCGCAGTTTGGCCAGTGTCGCGCTCAGTGCGCGAACGTTTTCCAGCGTCTCGGGGGTCTCGCCATCCCATTGTTTCTTGGGTATGCCTTCAATGTCGGTGCGGATATGATCCAGCAGGATCATCGTCTCGACGCGTAGCGGTTCCTCGGGTTGCAACAGGTAACGTTGCAGATTATTCTGCGCGAGCCAGATGTCATTGCTCAGTTCGCGTATCAGGGCGTTGACCGCATACCGGTCGGCAAGATTGGCCGAGGTGGTTGTGACAGTCGTGCTGACATGGTTTTGCGCGACCAGTGCGGCGATCAACAGGCTGGCCGAGAACAGCGCCGAGACATAGAGATTGTGCCCACGGATACTGTTCAGCCCAAGCCTCGTGGCCAGCCGCGCGCTTTTTGTGCCTCCGCTGGAGCGGATAGTTGAAGGTTTCGGTGCCTGCATGGTATTCGGACTGGTTTCACCCGTTAATGGACTTATACCTACTTAATTATTAGCAGGTGCAAAGACTGTGCCGTCAAGCGGTGTAAGCACGTGAATGTGAGTAATAATTTAAGTCAACAAACCAGGGGTTCATGCGAGGTTTTTCGCCACCCGCTGGCGGATGCTTCTTGCAAATTGATGGGGTAATGGCGGATTATCCAACGTCTGAGCGGGCAGGGTACGATAGCTAATAATATGAAATTAAATAGATTTTCTATGAGAACACCTCTTCATGCCCTCTTTTGACGTGGTTTCGGAAGTCGATTGGCAGGAAGTTCGCAATGCCGTGGATCAGGCCAATCGGGAAATCGGCACGCGCTTCGATTTCAAGGGGTCCGATGCGCGCATCGACCAGGCCGAGGGGTTGCTGACCCTGCATGCGGACGATGAGTTTAAAGTCAGCCAGGTCGGCGACATTTTGCGCAACAAACTCACCAAGCGCGCCATCGATATTACCTGCCTCGAGGAACGGACCGTTGAGAAATCCGCCGGCGGCAGGGCCCGGCAGGAGTTCCGGGTGCGGAGCGGTGTCGACATGGACCTGGCACGGAAAATCGTCAAAATTATTAAAGACTCCAAACTCAAAGTGCAGGCGGCGATCCAGGGGGAGCAGGTGCGTGTCAGCGGTAAAAACAGGGATGATCTGCAGGCGGTGATGGCACTGTTACGCAAACAAGCGCTGGATTTTCCTCTGCAGTACACGAATTTTCGCGATTAGCAGGCAGGGGGAAACTAACGCCCATGCCGGGAGTCCTACCAATGGCTGTTCCTCATGTTGTTGCGCCGATCGCGTCGGCGGAACATCATCCCTTCATCTTTCATCTCTATACTTAAATAGAGGCTGACGCTGTCCCGTTCCTAAACCAGTACCCACCTTTGCGAGATTTCCTGTGACTAGATCGTTAATATTAGGGCTTGGCCTGTTCGCTGGCTTGTTGACCGTTGTGAACGCCTCAGCCGACTCGGATACCGAGAATCTCAAGAAAAAGCTGGCCAGCCAGCTGCAGGAGTTTAACATCGAGGAGGTCAAGCCTTCTCCCATTGCCGGTTTGTACGAAGTAACGGTGGGCGGGGACACGGTATTAGTCAGCGCCGATGGGAAATACATGCTCACGGGTGACATGATCGAAGTCGCGACGCGCATCAACCTGAGTGAGAAGAAGCGCGGTAAGAAAATTCTTGCGGCCCTCGATCAGGCTGGAGAAAAAGACATGATCGTGATGGGACCGGCCAAGGCCAAACACACCATCACTGTTTTTACCGACGTAGATTGTCCCTACTGTGCCAAATTGCACAACGAGGTACCACAGCTGACCCAGGCGGGTATCAAGGTGCGCTATCTGCTTTACCCACGCGCCGGTGTTGCCTCGGAAACCTACAGGCGTTCGGTGGCCGTGTGGTGTGCAAAAGACAGGGTCAAGGCAGTCGGCATCGCCAAGTCAGGCGGCGCCTTGGAGATGAAGACCTGCGACAATCCGGTGGCGGCCAACTTTAAGCTTGGGCAGTCCCTGGGCATCACCGGCACGCCAACCATCATCTTGGATAACGGGCAGATAGTGCCGGGCTATGTGCCGGCGGAAAAACTCATTGCCGGCCTGGGGCAGAGTGACGCCGCGAAATAGCCGGGGTATCGGCCGGGAGCATCCCGACGCCACATGAGTTGTAACCCGTCGGCTTCCGGTTACACTCATGCTGATGACCTCAGATCGGGATCGCGAAATCGTCAGCCTGCGCCGGGAGTTGTCGCGGCTCAGATCGAGTATGGAAAGCCAGTTGCGCGAGAACGAGCGTATCTGGTCTGGCTTTCAGCGTATCGAGATACACCTGCTGGGAGCACAGTCGCTGCGTGAACTGGTGGCGGTGCTGACCAGCGAGTTTCCCTCAGCCTTCCCGGGTGTCGACTGCATCAGCCTGGCGTGTGTCGACACTGAATACGAATTGACGCGCCTCCTGGCGCAGGGTGACGCGCAGCAAGCCGCCGGGTTCGTTCCCCTGCAAGCCGGTCGGATCGATGATCTCTTGTCAGCCGGGTATCGGCCCTATCTCGGCGCCTGTGCTGCCGGGTTACAAACAATACTTTTCCCCTTCTACACAGCCCCGCTGGGTTCAGTGGCCATCGTGCCACTGATATTGCATGGCCGCATGATCGGCGTGTTCAATCAGGGCAGCACCGACGCGCGGCATTTCACCCCCGCCTCTGCAACGGATCTGCTTGAACATCTGGCGGCGGTCACGGCCATGTGTATCGATAATGCGGTGAACCGCGAGCGCCTGCGCCGCGACGGCCTGACCGACGCCTTGACGGGTGTTGCCAACCGCCGGTTTTTTGAGCGCCGGCTGCGTGAAGAGATCAGCACCTGGGAACGCCATCGGCATACACTCGCCTGTCTACTCGTGGATCTCGATCACTTTAAGCAGGTGAATGACCGCCACGGTCATCTGACGGGCGACCAGGCGTTGACGCAGGTGGCGGGCGCCCTGAGTGAGGGTCTGCGCGCGAGCGATGTGCTGGCGCGTTATGGCGGAGAGGAATTTGTGTTGTTGCTGCCCGGAACCCTATTAGAGCAGGCATTGGAGGTGGCGCAGCGCCTGCGTGCGAATGTGGCGGGGCTGCGCGTCTGCGGCGCCGATAACGTCGATATGCAGCTGACTGTCTCCATCGGTCTCGCGTGTCTCGCGTCGGATACTCCCGCCTCCGCGGATGTGGCGCATTGGCTGGTTCAGCAAGCCGACGCGGCGCTTTACCTCGCCAAGACATCCGGGCGCAATCAGGTGGTTGTGGCGACGGATAGATCGATTCCGACCTGAGGTTTTTGTCGCGCGCGGGCCCTGCGCGAACAGTCGGTCGCCGGCTCGTCGAGTCCTGTTGAACATAAACACATCGCCAGACTCAAGCCGCAACGATCAGCGTTCGAGATATTTGATTTTTCCCGGCACGTCTTCCCATTTTTTGGCATCCTCAGGCTCCGGCTTCTTCTCGGTTAATACCGGCCATTTGCGCGCCAGTTCGGCGTTCAAAGCGATGAACTGTTGCTGGTCTTCGGGCAGGTCATCCTCGGCGTAGATGGCATTCACCGGACATTCTGGAACGCACAGCGTGCAATCGATGCATTCATCCGGATCGATCACCAGGCAGTTGGGGCCTTCGTGAAAGCAGTCCACCGGGCAGACTTCGACGCAATCGGTATATTTGCACTTGATGCAGTTTTCGGTGACCACATAGGTCATTTTCTGTCTCCAACTTAAAATTGATGCGGTGTAGGATTTTGCTGCCGTCTGCAAGCGCCGCCCCGACCCTGATATTGAGTCCTTGAGCGCAGCCTGCTGATGTTACGGGCGGGCCACCCTGGATCACGAGTGTCGTGCCCCCTGTCCGCCAGTGACGCCGGGCAATGATACACGCACTGCCGTATGCATGGAATCTGGCCCCACCGCCGTCGGCCCAGGTGCGATGAAATTGCACCCGACTTTGCGCACCGTCTGTTGACGCTATCCAAGACCCGGTCCGGGTGCGGGGTTGCGCCGAATGGGTGGACGAAAAATGCCATGGACAGGTGATTCTCTGGACGCTGCCTGTGGGGTGCCCCTGGTTGACGCGCACAGCCCCACGGGGGACTATAGGTCTGTCCAGAGCGATAATTCAGGTTTAGAGCGGGACCACCTATGGACTCACGAATCCAGCAATGATCAAGCCAGACCTTATTTTACCTGATCAGCAGCCGCCGAGTGGGCCGGTGGAGACCCGTGTTAAAGAAGTGCAACAGTGGCTTTCGTCTCTCCCCCTCGCAGACAGCCTCGTCACCTCGCAGCTCCTGTTCCACAATCTGTATGCGTTGAATCGCATGTCATTGGATGCCAAAGGCCGGCTGGAGATCATGGAGTTGTATCATCGGCCGGTCTCCGCTGTCACCGATTCCCTGCAAAATACCTTCGCCCGGGTGTCGCTGCCGCTGAGCGCCAAAAAACGCCAGCTCGCGGTCTTCCTGCGGCAGTTACAGATGGAAATGGCCTACGGCTACAAGTTCGTGGTCCGGGACATGTTGAGTTCGAGTGTGCTCTGGGGCAAGAAGGCTGCCCTGCCGCTGGTGATCGAGCGCGCTATTCAGTACCTGGGTGAGGTGCTGTTGCATTCCTATCATGTTTACATGCCCTGTCCGCCCGGTGTCTGGCGTGAAATCCATGCCTTGTATCGCTATGCGGAGGAGCACGGACTGCATAATGAGCCGGTCGTGGGCTCACGTGAAGATGCAGCCGAGAAGGTGACGATCAACCGGAGCTACCTGCAAGCCGTGCTGCTTGGTCTGTGCGGGCCCTATCAACTGCCGCAGAACGAATGCGTCCAGGTCAATGGATTTCTGGCCAACTGGGCGGAGAAGGCCGCTATCTCGGGTGACCTGTCTATCGACAGCCCCGTGGGTTGTTTCTTGATCGATCTCACTGCCGATCTACCGGCCATGCTTTTCCCACGGGACATTAAGCTTAAACCGGCGACGTATCTGCGGGTACTCAGCGCCGTGGAGCTGGCGCGTATCGTGCATGAAGATATCAATCGGCTGCAGAAAGGCGCGTCGCCCCAGTCCCTGCGGCTAGGCGTGGAATGTATCGATGCCGCTTGTCTGGATATGCTGCGTCGCATGATCCGTTTCTGGGGTATGGCGGCTCGTCGCCAGTTCTCGCGGCGCACCACACGTGCACGATTTCTATCGGTGTGTACTGGCGTGACCGCGCTGCATTTCTTTAGTGACGGTCAGCGGTCTTTTTCGCAGCCGGATGAAAAAACATCGGTGTCATCCTCCAGCGAGCAAGAGATTCAGTTTCCCTCGAATGTATCGGTGCCTACGCCCGGCGAGGACGACGGCGTGGCCATGATCGATCTTGATGCGTCGATCGCCGAACCGGAGCCGGCTTTTGTGGTGGACGCCAACGCCTCCATGACACAGGAGGTGTTTCGCATCAGCCGCTGGAAAATCCGCGATGAAAGCGCCGGCGGCCTCTCCCTGGTGTGGGACGAAACCGCTCCCACACACGTGCGCGTGGGCGACTTGCTCGGCCTGCTGGATGAAGAAACCAATCAATGGCGTGCCGCGGTGGCGCGCTGGTTGAAGAGCGAGGATGTCAGCCATGTGGAAGTGGGGGTGGAGATGCTCGCCCCCGGCGTTAAACCCGTGGCGGTGCGATCCATCGCGGAGGGCACTAATACGCCCTTGCGCGCAGTCCAGGCCCTTATGCTGCCGGCGGTCGCCGCCCTGCATCAGCCGGCAACACTTTTAGTCAGCCCCGGTTTTTGCCAGGCGGGCAACGATATTTATCTGCTAACCGGTGACGAGCAGCCGCGGCGTGTGCGGGTCATGCGCCTGCTGGAACGCACCGGGGCTTTCGAACAGATTTTGTTCGTGGATAGCGCGCGCTGAGGTTTTACCGCCGGAGTTCCGCTGGCAGTTGCGGCGGTATCAGCCGCAGCAACTCGGCGTAAATTTTAGTATTACCGGCAAGCACGTTGCCGCTCTCGAGAAACGCCTGACCGCCAGCGAAGTCACTCACCATCCCCCCGGCTTCTTCGATGAGCAGGCAGCCAGCCGCCATGTCCCATGGGTTGAGTCCGATCTCCCAGAATCCATCGAGACGACCGCAGGCCACGTGCGCCAGGTCCAGCGCCGCCGAGCCGGCTCGGCGCACGCCGCTGCATAAGGGCAATAACGTGCGGAACGAGGCGATCCATGCCTCGAGGTGTTCCATGGACTTGAAGGGGAATCCGGTTCCCAGCAGCGCACTCTCCATGCGCGACACCTCGCTCACGCGTATGCGACGATCGTTGATTTGAGCACCGGCCCCGCGTGAGGCGGTGAACAGCTCGTCGCGCAACGGATCGAAGATCACCGCCTGAGTCGCGCGGTTCTGGTAATACAGGGCAATGGATACGGCGAACTGGGGGTAGCCGTGCAGGTAGTTGGTGGTGCCATCGAGGGGGTCGATGATCCAGAGATAGTCGTTGCCCGCCTGGCGACCGCTTTCCTCCGCCAGTATGGCGTGGTCGGGGTAAGCGCTGCGGATGACGTTGATAATCTCCGCCTCGGCATGGCGATCGACGTCGCTGACGAAATCGTTGCGTCCCTTGGTTTCCACCGCCAGGCGATCGATCTGGGTGAGATTGCGCAGTATGATTTTACCTGCGCGGCGCGCGGCCTTGACCGCCGTATTCAGCATCGGATGCATGGACCTACCCTAAATTGTAAAAGTGCGTATCAAAGACACTCATTCTACCTGTTCGCCCCAGGCATTTCACCGGCGCGACAATTCGTTCTCCAGATGCGACACTAAGACGCGGACATCGGCGCACTCGTGGCCGATCAAAACCACAACCTGTCGGCACAACCAGGACCCATGTCGCTCTCGAATATTCGCATCGTTCTGCTCAACACCACCCACCCCGGGAATATCGGCGGCGTCGCGCGGGCGATGAAAAACATGTGCCTGGAACACCTGGTTCTGGTATCGCCCCGGGTGTTTCCCGCTGAGGAGGCGACCGCGCGCGCGGCCGGTGCGGATGATCTATTGAGCCGTGCACGCGTCTGTGCTTCGCTGGATGAGGCATTGCAGGGGTGTCGCTTGGTGATAGGAAGCAGCGCTCGGCCGCGCACTATCGCCTGGCCCATGCTGGACCCCCCGACGGCCGCTATGCGCCTGGTGTCCGAAGCCGCAGCGGGTCCGGTGGCATTACTCTTCGGGCCGGAGCGCACCGGGCTGACCAATGAACAACTTGATCGCTGCCATTTCATTACCACTATCCCTGCCAACCCCGACTTCTCCTCCCTCAATTTGGCCGGCGCCGTGCAGGTACTGGCCTACGAATTGCGCTTGGCGTTCCTGGATGAGGTTCCGTCACGGGAGGATGCGCCCTCATCAGAGGATATCCCCCTGGCCAGTGCTGAGGACCTGCAGCGACTCTACCAGCACTTAGAGGAGACGCTGATACAAATTCAGTTTCTCGATCCGCAGAATCCGCGGAAATTAATGCGTCGACTGACCCGGCTTTACAACCGTGCCCGCCTCGACAGTAACGAGCTCAACATATTGCGTGGCATACTGACGGCGGTACAGCAGGGGTGGCCACGCAATACTTGACAAATACAGTCGGATTCTTATAAATAAGAACTTACTAATGTTTAATCGACTACGCGAAGATATCGGTTGTGTGTTCGAACGCGACCCCGCGGCGCGCTCGAAGCTTGAGGTATTGACGGTCTATCCAGGCCTGCATGCGGTCTGGCTGCATCGGCTCTCTCACCGCTTGTGGGGATGGGGCTGGCACTGGCTGGCGCGGATGCTGGCCCATCTTGGGCGGTGGTTGACCGGTATTGAGATACACCCCGGAGCCACCATTGGACGGCGCTTTTTCATCGACCACGGTATGGGTGTCGTCATCGGCGAAACTGCTGAAATCGGGGATGATTGCACGCTTTATCACGGCGTGACCCTGGGAGGTACCTCCTGGCAAAAAGAGAAACGCCATCCCACCCTGGGCAAGAACGTAGTGGTCGGCGCCGGTGCCAAAATCCTTGGTCCCATCACCCTCGGTGACAACGCGCGGGTCGGCTCAAACTCCGTGGTGGTTAAGGATGTTCCTCAGGGTGCCACGGTGGTGGGGATACCGGGACGCATCATTAGCCCGGTTGTGGATGAAAAATCCCGTCGTCGCAAGGCCATCGCGGACAAAATGGGGTTTGATGCCTATGGGCAGCACGGCCAGATGCCGGATCCGGTAGCCCATGCCATCGACTGTATTCTGGACCATATGCTTTTGATAGATCAGAAAATGGAACAGCTGGATAGCGCGTTAAAAAAGGCTGGGGTGGAGGTGCAAGGGACTGGCCTGCCCGTTATGGAACCGTGCCGCTTGGACGACCCGGCGGGCATCGACACTGAAAGCCCTGTGAAGATTACGGTTAATAAGGAAAATAGTTGACTAAATCTGTCAGGTTTGTTACAAAGAGATGTTACTAATTTTTGGAGTAGCGCAATGAAACTCACCACAAAAGGCCGTTATGCAGTCACCGCCATGCTGGACCTGGCGCTGCACTATGAACAGGGTGCCGTGACCCTGTCCGACATTGCCCGTCGCCAGGGTATTTCATTGTCGTACCTAGAACAACTTTTTGCCCGTCTGCGCCGAAATGGCCTGGTGGACAGCGTGCGCGGACCCGGAGGCGGTTACAATCTCGCCATGCCACCGTCCAATATATCAGTGGCCAAGATCGTCATCGCCATCAATGAGAATATCGATGCCACCCGCTGCGGGGGCGAGAAAAATTGCGACGGTGAAGAACGCTGTCTTACCCATAATCTGTGGGAAGATTTGAGCCATCGTATCCACGAATTCCTCGATGGCATCAGCTTGGCAGATTTGGTGAGCAAGCCGACGGTGCAAGAAGTGGCGCGGCGTCAGAGTGATCGCGATCGCATAACGGTGCCGCAGTAGTTTGCCGTGACGACCCCTATCGGTAGATCCAGCCTCTCGCGATTACACCTGTCCGTCATAGCGGGAAGTGAAGTGATGGACTTAATCTGCCACTGAACGCAATGCTGTTTGAGTTTGGCCAAATGCGGTGGATTTTGGAGTTGGAGAGTTAAGATGAAAAAGCCGATTTACCTGGATTATTCCGCCACAACCCCGGTTGACCCACGGGTGGCTGAGAAATTATGTCGCTACCTGACGTTGGACGGGGAGTTTGGCAACCCGGCGTCACGTTCGCACCAGTTTGGTTGGCATGCTGAAGAGGCGGTCGAAGCGGCACGTCGGCATGTGGCGGCACTGATCGGCGCCGACCCGAAAGAGATCGTCTGGACGTCGGGCGCGACCGAGTCGGACAACCTGGCTATAAAAGGCGCAGCACAATTTTACAGCGGCAAGGGCAAGCACATCATTACCTGTAAAACCGAACACAAGGCCGTGCTGGATACCTGTCGCCAGCTCGAGCGTGAAGGCTTCGAAGTCACTTATCTCGATCCCGAACCCAATGGCTTGGTGGATCTTAAGAAGTTGGAGGCCGCCATGCGGCCGGATACCACCCTGGTAACCCTCATGCACGTGAATAACGAGATCGGCGTGATTCAGGACATCGCCGCCATCGGTAAGATCACCCGCTCCCGCGGCATCCTTTTTCACACCGATGCGGCGCAGAGCGCTGGCAAGGTGCCGATTGACGTCAATACCGCCAATGTGGACCTGCTGTCCCTGTCGGCCCACAAGATTTATGGCCCCAAGGGTATCGGTGCGCTGTATGTACGGCGCAAGCCGCGTGTGCGTCTGGAAGCGCAGATGCACGGCGGTGGCCATGAGCGTGGCATGCGTTCAGGCACGTTGCCGACCCACCAGATTGTGGGAATGGGGGAGGCCTTCCGTATCGCGATGGAGGAAATGGCCGGCGAGACGGTACGCATCGGTAAGTTGCGTGACCGCCTGCAGGACGGGTTCAAGGATATCGAAGAGGTATATATCAACGGCGATATCGAACATCGCATCGCCGGTAACCTCAATATCAGTTTCAACTTTGTAGAAGGCGAGTCGCTCATCATGGCGCTGAAGGATCTGGCGGTTTCATCCGGCTCTGCGTGCACCTCGGCGAGCCTTGAGCCCTCCTATGTACTGCGCGCCCTGGGCCGCAACGACGAGCTGGCGCATAGCTCGATCCGTTTCACCCTTGGTCGTTTCACTACCGAAGAGGACGTGGACTACACTATTAAGTTAGTCAAGGAAAAAATCGGCAAGTTGCGTGAGCTGTCACCTTTATGGGAAATGCACAAGGACGGCGTGGATCTCAGCAAGGTGCAGTGGGCCGCCCACTGAGTGACGGAATTACGTAGCCTGGAAATCAATATACGTTCATTATTATTTAGGAGTAGCGGTCATGGCATATAGTGACAAAGTTCTAGACCATTACGAGAATCCGCGCAATGTCGGTTCTTTCGACAAAGCTGACACCTCGATCGGTACCGGTATGGTCGGCGCGCCGGCCTGCGGTGACGTGATGAAACTGCAGATCAAGGTGAATGAAAAAGGCATCATCGAAGACGCCAAGTTCAAGACCTATGGTTGCGGTTCGGCCATCGCTTCCAGCTCCCTGCTGACCGAATGGGTAAAAGGTAAGACCCTGGCGGAAGCCGCTACCATCAAGAACACCCAGATCGCGGAAGAGTTGGCGCTGCCGCCGGTGAAGATACACTGTTCGGTACTGGCGGAAGACGCCATCAAGGCGGCCATCGCCGACTACCAGGCGAAGGCCGGTGCCGTTAATGGTGGCAAGGCATCCGCCGCCTGAAACCGGCCCGTGCGAAGCTACTTATCCAGGAATAAGTGAAGGGTTAGAACCATGGCAATCAATCTGACTGAGCGTGCCGCCGAGCATATTCGCAAATCCCTGGCCAAGCGTGGCAAAGGCGCGGGTCTGCGGCTTGGGGTGCGCACGTCCGGCTGCTCCGGCCAGGCGTATGTGCTGGAATTTGCCGACGACATCCATCAGGACGACCAGATATTCGAGCATCACGGCGTCAAGGTCATCGTCGACCCGAAAAGCCTGGCTTACCTCGATGGCACCGAGTTGGATTACACTCGGGAAGGGCTTAACGAAGGCTTCAAATTCAATAACCCCAACGTGAAAGGCGAGTGCGGCTGCGGCGAGAGTTTTACCGTTTAAGCCAGGCGGGTTTTGCCAAGCATGCAGGTCGGTCTGGAAAAAAACTATTTCGAATTATTCGGCCTACCGATGCGGTTCGACATCGACAACGCCGACCTCTCCGCGCGCTACCTGGATTTACAGCGCCATGTCCACCCCGACCGCTATGCCAGCGGTTCCGATCAGCAACGACGCCTGGCATTGCAGATGACGGCGCAAATCAATGAAGCGTTCCAGACACTCAAAGATCCGCTTGCGCGCGGCCGCTACATCCTGAGTTTGCACGGCGTCAGTACGGACGAGGAAACCGACACCGTGATGGACCCGGCATTTCTGTTGGAACAGATGGAATTGCGCGAGGGCGTGCAAGAGGCGCGTACCGCGCAGGATCGCCCGCAGCGTTTACAGGCATTGATGCAGGGCATCGAACAGCGGCTCGCCTTAGGCACCGAGGAACTCGGACGTCAACTGAACGAGAATTCATCCACGTCCCTTGCGCGCGCCCGTTCCGTCGTGAGAGAAACGCAGTTCTTGCGCAAGGTTCAGCGCGAGATCGAGGACCTGGAGCAGTCCGAATGAAGGCTGTTATGGTCCGTTTAAAATGAACGCCACGGACCCTATTTGATCGCTATGGCACTCTTACAAATCAGCGAACCCGGTCTTTCCACCGCCCCGCACCAGCATCGTCTCGCGGTGGGCATCGATCTTGGAACGACCAACTCCCTGGTTGCCACGGTGCGTGGCGGACTGCCTGATACCCTGCCGGACGCGCGGGGCCGTCACCTGCTGCCCTCCGTGGTGCGCTACCTGTCGGCCACCGATATACACGTGGGTGACGAGGCGCTTGAAGCGGCGGCAGACGACCCGCTGAATACCATCGCGTCGGTTAAACGCCTCATGGGCCGGGGTCTTACGGATATCAAGAAACTCGGCAATGCCCTGCCTTATGAGTTCGCCTCCACGGCGTCCGGCATGCCGCGCATCCGTACCGTGGCGGGTGACCGCAGCCCGGTGGAGGTCTCCGCGGAAATCCTGAAACACTTGAAGCAGCGCGCCGAGACCACCCTGGGCGGCGATCTGGTGGGCGCCGTGATTACGGTTCCCGCCTACTTCGACGATGCTCAACGCCAGGCGACCAAAGACGCGGCGCGCCTGGCGGGCTTGAATGTGTTGCGACTGCTGAGCGAGCCCACGGCCGCCGCGGTGGCGTACGGCCTGGATAACAACGCCGAGGGCGTTTTCGCCGTTTACGACCTGGGCGGCGGCACCTTCGATATTTCGATCCTGCGGTTGAATCGCGGTGTCTTTGAAGTCCTGGCCACGGCCGGTGACTCGGCCCTGGGGGGCGATGATCTGGATCACGCCATCGCCACGTGGATGATGGCCGAGGCTGGTGTCGGCATGGATGCGGACCGCGGGACCCTGCGACGTCTGGCGCGGGATGCGCGCACGGCGAAACACGCGCTGACCGAGCAGGAGGCGGTGGCGCTGCAAGTGCAGCGGCCAGACGGCACGCACTGGCAGGCCACCCTGACGCGCACCCATCTGCATGAGCTGGTTGACCCGCTGATCGAAAAAACTCTGGGTCCGTGCCGTCGTGCCTTGCGTGATGCCGCCATCAAGCCTGCGGATATCAAGGAAGTGGTCCTGGTGGGCGGCTCCACCCGCATGCCCAGGGTGCGCGCGAAGGTGGCGGAGTTTTTCGCTCGCGCACCACTTACCGACATCGACCCGGACAGGGTCGTGGCCATCGGCGCGGCCCTGCAGGCGGACGTCCTCGCCGGCAACAAACCGGATGCGGACATGTTGCTGTTGGACATTACCCCCTTGTCCCTGGGCATAGAAATCGTGGGGGGCATGGTGGAGAAAATCATTCCGCGCAACTCGCCCATACCCATCGCCAAGGGGCAGGAGTTCACCACTTTCAAAGATGGCCAGACCGCCATGGCGATCCATGTCTTGCAAGGTGAGCGTGAACTCGTGGACGATTGCCGCTCCCTGGCGCGTTTCGAGTTGCGCGGTATTCCGCCCATGGTGGCGGGTGCCGGCCGCATCCGCGTGACCTTCCAGGTGGATGCCGATGGACTTTTGAGTGTCGCGGCGCGGGAGCAGACCCGTGGAGTAGAAGCGAGCATCGTGGTGAAGCCTTCCTACGGACTGACCGACAGGGAAATTGAACAGATGCTGCGCGATTCCATCGAGCACGCCCAGGGCGATAGCGCTGCGCGGGCGCTGCGTGAAAAGCAGGTGGATGCGGAGGGTGTTGATGCCGCCGTCGTGGCCGCCTTGACGGCCGATGGCGAAGCCTTGCTTAGCCCGGCGGAGCGTGCCGTCATCGACCAACGGTTGCAGGCGTTGCGCGCCGCACGTGCCGGCAGCGACGGCAACCGGATCAAGCAAGCCATCGAGGCGTTGGATGCCGCCACCCAGGATTTTGCCGCGCGCCGCATGGATGTCGGTATCCGCCAGGCCTTGGCGGGACACCGGCTGGATGAATTCAAATAGGAATCAGTGATGACGAAGTTGACGTTTTTACCGCACGCGGAGATCTGTCCGCAAGGCGCCTCCATCGATGCTGAACCGGGCATCAGCATCTGCGACGCCGCCCTCGCCGCGGGCTTGCACATCGAACACGCCTGCGAAAAGGCCTGTGCCTGCACCACCTGCCACGTCATTTTGCGCGAAGGGTTTAGTTCCCTGGCGCCGGCGGAAGAAAAAGAAGAGGACCTGCTCGACAAGGCCTGGGGGCTGGAACCGGCCTCACGCCTGAGTTGCCAGGCACGGGTCGGGGATCAGGATCTGGTGATCGAAATCCCCAAGTATACGATCAACATGGTTTCCGAGACCCATTGAGGCTGGGAGGAGGTGGTATGTCATTAAAGTGGACCGACAGCCTGGAGATTGCGATCGCCCTGCAGGACAAGTTCCCGGACACCGACCCGCGGCAGATCCGATTCACCGACTTGATGGACTGGGTGCAGGAATTGGACGAATTTTCCGACGATCCCGGGCATTGCGGGGAAAAGATACTCGAGGCCATCCAGCTGGCCTGGATTGACGAAGCCGGCTACTGATCCGAATGGCACTGACGTAGGCCCTGGAACCCGTAGGGTGGGCATCGCCCACCAGGGTCGTCCATCGACACCCCGTGTGGTAGGCGACGCCCACCCTACGAACCACTAACCCCTTTCCCCTCGAATCAACGCCCCCTCCATGGGTAAGGGTGGGCCCGTTGGGACGGCCGGTCCCCAGGGCAAGATCGGTTTGATTGTGTGTCTGCGCCTGAACCGTTAAACTGCGGAATTTAAACGTAAAGGGCCGGTATCACACCCGGCCTGCCCGGCTATAATGGTCACTAGACAAACATTGGAGTTTTCATGGCGTTAGAACGTACTTTTTCCATCGTCAAACCGGATGCGGTGGCGAAAAATCATATCGGCGAGATCTATGCTCGCTTCGAGAAGGCCGGTTTGCGTGTCGTGGCGGCAAAAATGCTGCATCTGACCCAGTCCCAGGCGGAAGGTTTTTACGCGGTGCACAAAGAGCGTCCGTTCTTCAAGGATCTGGTCAAGTTCATGGTGTCCGGCCCGGTGATGCTGCAGGTGCTGGAGGGTGAAAACGCCGTGCAGAAGAACCGCGACATCATGGGCGCCACCAATCCGCAAAACGCCACCGCCGGTACCATACGCAAGGATTTTGCTTCCAGTGTCGAGGAAAACGCTGTGCACGGTTCCGACGCCGCGGACACCGCGCGCGCCGAGATCAGTTACTTCTTTCCTGAAATCGCCCTCTGTCCGCGCACACGTTGAGAGCGAGCGCCATGTCCGCCACCGCTGCCACCAACCTTCTGGGCCTGGATCTTCCGGGCCTGAAGGCGTTTTTTACCGGCATCGGCGAAAAACCGTTTCGCGCCGGCCAAGTCATGCAGTGGATCCATCATTATGGCGTGTCGGATTTCGATGCCATGACCAACATCAGCAAAGACCTGCGCGCGCGCCTGAAAGAGACGTCCGTCATCGCGGTGCCGGAGATCGTGCTTGACCAGGTGGCCGAGGATGGCACGCGCAAGTGGCTGTTGCGGCTGGCGGATGGTAATTGCATCGAGTCGGTATTCATACCGGAGGACGACCGGGGTACCTTGTGTGTTTCATCCCAGGTCGGTTGTGTGTTGAATTGCTCTTTTTGTTCCACCGCGCGTCAAGGCTACAACCGCAATCTATCCAGCGCCGAGATCATCGCCCAGGTGTGGGTGGCCAACCGCGCCCTCGGCCGCGATCCCAAAAGTCAGCGCATTATCACCAATGTGGTCATGATGGGCATGGGCGAGCCATTACTGAATTTCGACAATGTGTTGCCGGCCATGCAGATCATGCTGGATGACATGGCCTATGGCCTGTCGAAGCGGCGGGTTACACTGAGCACCGCGGGTGTGGTACCGATGCTGGATCGCCTGCGTGAGGCGTGCCCGGTGAGTCTCGCGGTGTCCCTGCATGCGCCGAATGACGCATTGCGCGATCAATTGGTGCCCCTCAACAAGAAGTATCCCATCGCGCAACTGCTGGACGCCTGCCGGCGCTACGTGGGCAGCGATACCCGCCGGCGCGTGACGTTCGAGTACGTGATGCTCGCGGGCGTCAACGATACGCCGGCGCATGCGCGCGAGCTGGCGCGCCTGCTGCAGGATGTGCCCTCCAAGGTAAATCTCATACCGTTCAATCCCTTTCCCGATTCCGGATACCAACGCTCGGAACGCGATGTGATCGATCATTTCCGCGATATCCTGATGCGCGCCAACGTGACCACCATGACGCGCAAGACGCGCGGTGATGATATCGATGCCGCTTGCGGACAATTGGCCGGGCGGGTCATGGATCGCACCCGTCGTTCGCTCAAACGGGCTACCGCCCCAGGGATAGCTCAGTGAATGGCTTGATCGTCGCAGCAGTGCGACTCGTCCCGGTGCTGCTCTTGGGCATACTATTGAACGCATGCACTACCGTTGAGACGCGCAATCGTGCCGTTGAGAATGCCAAGCTGGTCAGTATTCATACCCAGCTTGCTGTCGGCCACCTCCTGCGCAATCAAACAGGGTTTGCCCTGCAGGAGGTGAACAAGGCCCTGGCCCTCAATTCTGACGATTCGCAGGCCAACAACATCATGGCACTGATCCAACAGCGTCTGCGTGACGATGAAAAATCGGAAAAGTATTTCCTAAAGTCCATTGACGAGGACGCCACCAATTCCGAGGCGCACAACAATTTCGCGGTATTTTTATGCGAGCACGGGCGCGTAAAGGAAGCGATTGATCATTTCAACAGCGCGTTGAGCAATCCGCTTTATCCCTCGCAGGAAAAAGCCAATCTCAACGCCGGCATGTGTCTGCTGCAACGTCCGGAGCACGGACTATCGGCGGTGAAATATTTCCGCAGTGCGTTGACGGTAAATCCACGCTCTCCCGTTGCGCTTTACAATATGGCGCTCATCAATTTCGAATCCGGGCAGCCGCTCACCGCGCGTGGGTTCATGCAGCGTTTTTTCGAGGCATCCCAGGACACCCCTGACTCCCTGTTGCTGGCGGTAAGAATTGAAAAGGCACTCGGGGCCAGGGATACCCAGGCGAGCTACGCCTTCCGGTTGCGGGGAAAGTTTCCCAAGTCGGAAGAAGCCAAAGAGCTCGCCAAGATAACAGGCAGGTAAGTAAAAGGTTAGGGTGATGGATAACGATCAGACCAATTGTTCACAGGGTTCCGGACCGGGAAGTCTTTTGTGCCGGACGCGCGTCGCTCAAGGCTTGAGCCGGGAGGAGGTGGCGCAACGGCTGCACTTGGCGACACGCCAGATCATCTATCTGGAAAGCGACGATTACGTCAATCTTCCCGGCCCCACCTATGTGCGTGGGTATCTGCGTGGGTATGCCAATCTACTTGGACTGAAACCCGAGCAGATCCTGGCGGCCTACGCCACGTTGTCGGGTAGCAGCAAGAAACACAGCCTGAGCAGCCTGGCGCCCAAGGAGGAGATCACGAGCCAAGACCATCAGGTCAAGTTCGCGACCTATGTGGTAATCGCGATCGTGCTCGGCCTAGCGGTGACATGGTGGCAGGGGCGCGATGCCGAATCCGGCAAGGCCCGCACGGAACAGGCAACGACGATATCGGCCGCCACGGAGCCGAAAGCCGGTGCGGCGACAGATTCGACTCCGGCTATGGACCATGCCGATAGTAGTGCGGTACCCGTAGGAGGATCCGAAGTGCCGGCCGTGACGCCCGGACCCGTCCCTGCGCCTACCTTTGAGCGGGCCAGTAGCGTCGTGCCGTCGCCTCCGGTGGTGACGCCTGTGCACGAACGACCGACAACCCCTAAGCCTGTGCCGACACACATCGCTGTGGTGCCCACGCCGCTGGCGGCGGGTGCGACGGCAGTCGCGGCGCATAGCACAACCCCTGAAATACGCGCCGGCCTGGTGCTGTACGCCGACGAAGAGAGCTGGATCGATGTGCGCGATGCCCTGCAAAATAAACTGATCTACGAAACCGTTCCCGCCGGACGCCGGGTGGTATTGGAGGGTTCGGTCCCCCTCAAGGTGTTCATCGGCAATGCCCCGGGAGTGCGCATCGAGTTCAACGGCAAACCCTACGACATCGGCCCTTACAAGCGTGGACTGATCGCGCGCTTCACCCTGGGTCAGGAACTCGTTCCACACCCCGATAACGCCACGGGTCGCTGACATGCACAATCCAAGTCCGATCGTTCGCCGCAAGAGCCGACAGATCATGGTCGGTAAGATCGCTGTCGGCGGTGATGCGCCGATCAGCGTGCAAAGCATGACCAATACCGAGACTTGCGACGTGGCCGCGACCGTCGCACAGGTGCAGGCGCTTGTGAATGCCGGCGCCGATATCGTGCGTATCTCCATCCCCTCGATGGAGGCGGCGGAGGCCTTCGCCAAAATTCGCCAGCAGGTAACCGTCCCGCTGGTCACCGATATTCATTTCGACTACAAGATCGCCCTGCGGGTCGCGGAGCTCGGCGCCGATTGCCTGCGCATCAATCCGGGCAACATCGGGCGTGAAGATCGCGTGCGCCAGGTGGTGGATGCCGCGCGCGACCGCAATATCTCCATACGCGTCGGTGTCAATGCCGGCTCCCTGGAGAAGGATCTGCAAAGGAAATACGGCGAGCCGACGCCGGACGCCCTGGTGGAATCCGCCCTGCGCCACATCGACCACCTGGAGCGGCTCGATTTCCACAACTACAAAGTGAGCGTGAAGGCGTCGGACGTTTTCATGGCGGTGGCGGCGTACCGCCTGCTCGCAGCACTTACCGATCAGCCGTTGCATCTGGGCATTACCGAGGCCGGCAGTTTACGCGCCGGCGCGGTGAAGTCCGCCATCGGCCTCGGCATGCTGCTGGCGGAAGGCATCGGCGACACCATACGCATTTCCCTGGCGGCCGACCCGGTGGAAGAGGTCAAGGTTGGTTTCGACATCCTCAAGAGTCTGCGCATCCGCAGCCGCGGCATCAACCTTATCGCCTGCCCCTCCTGCTCGCGTCAGGAGTTCGACGTGATCGGTACGGTCAATGCGCTGGAGGCCAGGCTCGAAGACGTGCGCGAGTCCATGGACGTCGCGGTCATCGGCTGCGTGGTCAATGGGCCGGGGGAGGCGCGCGAGGCGCAGGTAGGCCTGGCCGGCGGCAGTCCGAATCTGCTGTATATCAATGGCCAGCCGGACCACAAGGTGGGCAAAGAGCAACTGGTCGATGAACTCGAGCGCGTGATACGTGAGCAATTGCGCCTGCGTGCAGAGCAGGGCGGTGCCGCGCTGAACGCCCACAAAACCGTTCCGATAAAGCAGATAGGCTGAGGACATTCCCGTGAGCAAGGCCATCCAGGCCATTCGAGGGATGAATGACCTCCTGCCGGACAATCTCGGTCTGTGGCAGCACATCGAACTGACCGCCACGGCGGTGCTATGCGCCTATGGCTATCGCGAGATCCGTTTTCCCATTTTGGAGAAGACCGAACTCTATCGCCGCTCCATCGGCGAGGTGACCGACATCGTTGAAAAGGAGATGTATACCTTCGACGATCGTAACGGCGACAGCCTCACGTTGCGACCGGAGGGCACGGCGGGTTGCGTGCGCGCAGGTATCGAAAATGGTTTGTTGCACAATCAATACCAGCGCTTGTGGTATGCCGGTCCGATGTTCAGGCACGAGCGGCCGCAGAAAGGCCGTTACCGGCAGTTCCATCAGTTTGGCGTTGAGGCGTTTGGCATGGAAGGGCCGGATATCGACGCGGAATTGATTATCCTCAGTGCACGACTGTGGCGCACCCTGGGATTGCGCGAGCTGTCGCTGCAGATCAATACCCTGGGCACCGCCGAGTGCCGCGGCGACTACCGCCAGAAGTTGGTGGCGTATTTCGAAGACCACCAGGCGCTGCTCGACGACGATAGCAAGCGGCGCCTCGGTAGCAATCCCCTGCGCATACTGGACAGCAAGAACCCGGCCATGCAGGCGATAATCTCCCGGGCCCCAAGTCTGCTCGAGCACCTCGACGCCGCGTCGCGTGCGCATTTCGACCGGCTCAAGGCGACCTTGGATGATGCCGGCATCGAATACAGCGTCAATCCGCGACTGGTGCGCGGTCTCGATTATTACAGCCGCACGGTGTTTGAGTGGGTGACCGACGCCCTGGGCGCGCAAGGCACGGTGTGCGCAGGCGGGCGCTATGACGGCCTGGTGGAACAACTGGGTGGGCGCCCGACGGCCGCCGCCGGTTTTGCCCTCGGCATGGAGCGCCTGGTGGAACTGGCGGCGCAACAACAGATTGCCGAACGCAACATCTCGCCGCATGTGTATATCACCCTGCTGGGGGATGCCGCCGCCCGCCGCGGTATGCCGCTGGCGGAATTACTGCGCAATCAGGGACTGCGCGTAGAATGCAACTGCGGCGGCGGTTCGCTCAAAAGTCAGATGAAGCGCGCCGACCGCAGCGGTGCGGCGTATGCGTTGTTGCTGGGCGAGTCCGAGGTCCTGGCCGATCAGGTGAGCGTCAAGAATCTACGCACGGACGAAGCGCAGACCCAGTTACCCGTTACCGAAGCCGTTGCCTTAATCAAGCAGCGGCTTGATATCGATTGATTTCAACTTACGAACCTCCACGGAGAGCACGCTTTTGGACACATACAACGCAGACGAAGAACTCGAAAAACTGAAGTCCTGGTGGAAGAGTTACGGTAATTCAGTGATCGCCGGTATTGTCTTGGGTGTGGCATTACTGGGCGGCATCACTTATTGGAAACAGCACAAGACCGAGCGCGCCACCCAGGCATCGATGCTGTATGACAAGTTGATTTCCAGCGTCACGCAAAACAATGCGGCGGCCGCCGGCGATACCGGAGCCAAGCTCATCGGCGATTATGCCGCCACGGCCTATGCCGGTAAGGCGGCATTGCTGCTGGCCAAAGTTAACTACGATGCCGCCGATGTTGAGGGCGCGCGTAAACACCTGCAATGGGCCGTGGACCACGCGACCGAAGCGGCCACCAGACAGGTGGCGCGCCTGCGTTTGGCGCGGATACTCATCGAGCAACACGCCCTGGATCAGGCGCTGGTCCTGGCGAACACCAGAGACACAGGCGGTTTTGCCTCCGAGTATCAGGAGTTGCACGGCGACATTTTGTTTGCCCAGGGTAAAAAAGCGGAAGCGCGTAACGCCTATGACAAGGCCCTCGCAGGCCTGGCGAAAGGTTCGACCTATGAGAGCGTGCTGCGAATGAAACTTGACGCGTTGGGACCAGTTACACCCGCCGCGCAGCCGCTGCCTACGACGGAGCCTATAAAATGACCCGCGCAGCAACCAAACGAGCGGTTTGCGTGCAGCGCACGAAGCGCGTTGGCGCGCGTCGTGCGGACCATAATATACAAATACAAAATATACAAACGCGGCGACTCCGCCAGTTTTTATTACCATTACTGTCGCTGTCGTTTGTCGCGACACTCAGTGCCTGCAGCTGGATTAAAGGCGACGACAGCAACATTGCACCACCAGCCGAGCTGGTCGATATCGCGCATCCCGTCAGCGTCACTACAGTTTGGTCGCGGGATTTAGGGGCTGGAGCCGGCAAGCGTTTCCTCAAACTCGATGCCGGTGTGGCGGATGCAGTGATTTATGCCACGGACCGTAAGGGCCACGTGTACGCCCTGCAAAAAGACACTGGCCGCGAATTGTGGGAGACCAAGCTCAAGCTGGATATTTCCGCTGGCGTGGGCGTGGGCGATGGCCTGGTACTGGTCGGTACCAGCAAAGGTGAACTCATTGCCCTGGCCAAGGATACCGGTAAGCAGCAATGGACGGCCAGTCTCTCGAGCGAGATCCTGGCGCCGCCGGCGGTCGACCTCGGCGTGGTGGTCGCGCAGACAGTGGATGGCAAGGTGTTTGCCCTGGCGACGGCCGATGGAAAACCGTTGTGGCAGCAGGAGCGTAATGAGCCCGCCTTGAGCCTGCGCGGCACCAGCGCCCCCCTGGCAATCGGCGGCATCGTGCTGACCGGTTTTGCCAATGGCAAACTCAGCGCCTTCCAACTGAAGGATGGTCACATGCTGTGGGAAATTCCCGTGGCGGAACCGCACGGACGCAGTGAGATCGAACGCCTGGTGGATGTCGACGTGCAGCCCGTGGTGGTCGGGAAACATATGTATGCAGCCGCCTACCAGGGTAAGATGCTTGCCTTCGATCTGGAAAGCGGACACATACTCTGGTCGCGCGATGTGTCCACTTATACCGGCCTGGATGCAGACGCCAGCAATATTTATGTGACTGACGATAAAGACACAGTCATGGCCTTGGATATGAACAGCGGCGCCACTGTCTGGAAACAGGAGCAATTGCACGGCCGCCGGTTGAGCGC
>JAYUFH010000433.1:0-3559 GCA_043738765.1 Pseudomonadota bacterium
GTTCGGCATCGCCTACCCGCGGGACTACGGCCTGCGCATGCTCAACCTGGTGCGCAGCCCGGATTTCACCACCTATCTGCACAAGGGCGACTACACCGATGTGATCGACATGACCTCGCCGCGGGACTTAGAGAAGACCCTGTCGGTGCAAGTCATTCCCTTCGGCAGCAGCCAAAAGCTCATGATAGGCCGCGACGTGACGCGCCTGGCCAATCTGGAAAAAATGCGGCGCGACTTCGTCGCCAATATTTCGCACGAACTGCGTACGCCCTTGACTGTGGTCACCGGCTATATCGAAACCCTGCAAGACATCGACAACCTGGACGAAAAAGATCTGAAAAAACACCTCGCCACCATGCACGACCAGGCGGTGCGCATGCAGCGTCTGGTGGATGATCTCCTGACCCTGTCGAAACTCGAAACCGCGCCGCCCCTGCGCCACGAAACCGCGGTGGACATCCCGGCGATGCTGGTGGGTCTTAAGGAAACCGCGGAACTCCTCAGCGGCAGCCGCCAGCACCGCATCACCCTGGAGGCCGCGCCCGGCCTGCAGCTGCTGGGTAACGAGGACGAACTGCGCAGCGCCCTGTCCAACCTGATCAACAACGCGGTGCGCTATACCCCGGCGCAGGCGTCGATACACCTGGTGTGGCAACCTACCGATGACGGCGCGCGTTTCGCCGTCATCGACTCCGGCGAAGGCATAGCACCGCAACACATTCCACATCTCACCGAGCGTTTCTACCGCATCGACAGCGCGCGTTCACGCGCCACCGGCGGCACCGGCCTCGGCCTGTCGATCGTGAAACATATCCTGTTGCGGCATAACGCCCGCTTAGTCATCGAAAGCGAGCTCGGCGTGGGTAGTACCTTCAGTTGTTTGTTTCCAGCGGCACGCGTGCGGGTGAGCGACGCGGCTCCCGTGTTACGGGTGGTATCCAGCAACCGCACCACCAGACGCCCGCCTCACGCGCCATAAAAATTTTCACTCATGCCATTCATCAGCCTGTCACGTCGCATCTGTAGCAGGACATCGCCTGTGGCCGACCATCGCGACATCGGTTGCCACAGGATGACTCCCAATCTACACTCGGCCTGTCATTTGATTGTCACATTCTTGTCATGAAACAGTCATAGACACTCCCGATAATTGTCACGCCTGAAGACGCCGCCTGCAGGTGCGCGTCTGACGTGGTTACTGACCTATTCATTTTAAAACCTAAGATAAGAGGGGTACACAATGAAACAAAAGGCAATCGTGCTGGCACTTGGTGGCCTGCTGGCCGCGTCAACTGCCCATGCCGACATCGATTTGATGGGCAAAGAAGTCCAGATGTACGGCAAGCTGCATGCCTCCGTGGACTATTACGATCGCGGCACGGCCACCGCCACGGTCGCCGATCCGAAAGGCGTGGAGATCACCAGCAATTCCTCACGTCTGGGCTTCAAGGGCGTGAAGGAACTGAACGGCTCTCTCTCCGCCGTGTGGAAGTTCGAATCCGAGGTCGACGTGAGCGGCGAGTCCGGCTCCGCGCTGTCGGCGCGTGATCGCTATGTGGGCCTGGCGGGTTCCTGGGGAAGCTTCACACTCGGTGTGCATGACACGCCGTTCAAGGAAGTCGGGGCCGACTACACGGCATTCGGCGACACCATCGGCGATCGTCGCGGCATCCTCGGCCAGACCTCGACCGGCGACAACCAGTTCAACCAGCGCGCCAAAAGCATGGCCATGTATGAATTCAAGGCCGGCGGCTTCAACGGCAAACTCATGTACTCGCCGGACTTCGAAGGCAAAATCAATCCGGACAGCGGCGGCAGCACGCCTGCTACGGCCCATGGCGACTCCCTCGTCGACCTTGGCCTGAGCTACAAGATTGGCGATGTGGATGTCGCTGCCGCGTACGAGAAACAAAGCAATATCGACGGCACCGCGCACAAAAATGCCAGTGGCTATAACGCCGGCGTGAAATACAAGATCGGCGCATTCAAGCTGGGCGGCGTGTTTGAGGCGCTGCGGGATGACGGCTACGGCGCGAGCATCGAGCGCAACGCCTACGGCGTGAACGCCGCCTATAAACTGTCGGACATCACCCTGACCGGCCAGTACCTGAAGGCGAACGCCTCGGGTGTGCCCGCCGCCAACGACGGTGCAAGCGAATACACCCTCGGTGCATCCTACGACATCACCAAGGCCGCACAGCTCTACGTCGCCTACGCCTCCCTCAAGAACGACGCCGGTGCCTCCTATTCCCTGGCACGCTCGGGTCATGGCCAGCAGTTCGATCCGACCAAGGCCGGCGAAACGGTCAAGGCCCTGTCCCTGGGCATGGCTTACAGCTTCTGATGTTGTAGTAGATGTAATGGGCGGTAACCGCCGCCCGGCTCCTGATGAGACATTACAGCCCTCCCGCGCGGAGGGCTTTTTTTGCAGTCCAAGGACGCGAATAACGCAACGCGAACGTCGTCGCGACCCGCGCCGGCAGCCGATCAATGCGGCATCGGCATACATCGCGCTTTTCTCCGGCTTCGGTAACCCGCCTGAATATATATGCTTGATCGTATATATGGATAGGCATATATTACGCACATGTTGACCCAGCCCATCGACCTGTTTCGCCTCCTGGGCGATGAAACCCGCCTGCGCTGTCTGGCGCTGTTGGCCACGCACGGCGAGCTGTGCGTGTGCGAACTGACCCACGTCCTCGGCGTTTCCCAACCCAAAATCTCGCGCCACCTGGCCACCCTGCGGGAATCGGGCCTGGTGAGCGATCGGCGTCTCGGGGTCTGGGTTTATTACCGCCTGCAGACAGACATGACCCGTTGGGTACGGCGTATTCTGGAGGAGGCCGTGGCCAGCTCCCGCACGCTGCCGCCCTATCGGCACGATCGCGCGGCACTCAAGGGTATCGCCCGCCGACGCAACCCCCACGGCGCACGGCAAACCGACTGTGCCTGATAGCCATCGACGCGAGCGATCCAACCACTAATGCGTACACCCCCGAGGCGTGCCTCTTGAATCCCATAAACTCTCCGAGCACCCCGCCTGACATCGGCGCGCGCACCGACAGCCTGGCGGAAACGCTCAACCGCGACTGTCAATGCATCAGCATCGATCCGCAGGTGTTGCAACAGGAACTGGCGTCGTCCATCGCGGATGACGGATTTTATCGGGCGATCACCACGGACCGCCCGCATCTTTTTTCATCGTCGGCGGTGTTCGTATCGCGCCAGCACACCCGCCGCATGACCGACATTATCAAAGCCGTCGAGAGCGTGGTGGCGCTACCGGCCTACCGCGAACATGTCCTCGGCTGGGCGCCGGCCATCGCCGCCTTCGATCCGGGCACGCTGGGGGTGTTTCTCGGTTATGACTTTCATCTGGGCCCGGACGGGCCGCAGCTCATCGAAATCAACACCAACGCCGGCGGCGCGCTGCTCAACACCCTCCTGGCCCGCGCCCAGCGGGCCTGCTGCCAGGCCATGGAAGACAGAATGGTCGGACCGGTGGATCTGGATGACGTGGAGCAGGCCTTCGTCGAAATGTTCCGCGAAGAATGGC
>JAYUFH010000434.1:0-9394 GCA_043738765.1 Pseudomonadota bacterium
CTCAACACTGACCTTCCCCCGTGTGTGCCCGAACACCCCGGGTGGGTTCGGTCGATCACTACACGCTATCGCGGGTTACACAGGCCGAGACCGGAAAACTCAGCGCCTGGCCAACCCTCGTATCAACAGGTCCACCACCGAACGCGCCAGGTGCACAAACTCGTCTTTTTTGTACCAAGTGATGAAATAAGGCGTGTGAAACATCTTTGTCGCAGCCATCACCGTCTCCGCGGTGGTGGTGACATCCTTGATGTCGAACTCACCCGTCTCCTGACCTTGCTGCATTATCACCACCAGCAAGGCGCGCAGTTGATCGGTATGGGCCTTGATCACCTCCATGCGCTCCGCCGCCATGGCCTCCACCAGTTCGTTGACCCGCGGCCGGCTGTCAAACTGTTCGTGCACGTAGTCAAATAATTCCAGCACGAAGGCCAACAACCGTTCACTGGCAGTAATGCCCGGCCGCTGTATGACGTCACGCAGACGCTGCTCTTTCTCCCCCAGACACTGGAAGGCCAAGGCCACGCCGATGTCCTGCTTACTGGCAAAAAACCGGTAGAGATTGGCGGCGGACATCTGGCAGTCACCGGCGATCTCCGCCATGGTGGTTTTGCCAAAACCGTATTGAGAAAAGCGAGCAAACGCCGCCTGCAGGATTTCTTCCCGCATCTGTTCCGGCGACTTGGCGTTGCGGGCACCACTCATTAAGTTGCTTTCTCGTGGCTGGGTGGATCTGATCCGTCTTTATAGGTCCACGAATGTGAATTGTCAACAGAATATTTAGTACACATAATTTATAAATTAGTAAGGGGACGTAGTGCTGCGGCCCTCAGTTAGACACTGGGCACACGGACGTGCCCAGTGTCTCGATCTCACAGCGTCTGCTTAGCCCCGGTCCTGCGGCGGAGAATCGCCGCACTGACGCTAAGCTTAAGTCCCACCCCCGCTATCGGGGGCTTCTTGCCAATGTGGCCCTAATTTATGGGCCAGCGCTTTGCTTTCCCTCGTTCGACAACGACGAAACAATCCCCGTGGGCGGTGGCCCATGCGGGTGTGCCAGAGAGTCGGAGATTGCCACAGTCGCAAAGAATGCGGCCTTGCAATAATAACGATAAAGTTTCGTGGATCACCCAGAGGGCACACGAGCACAGCGTATCCACGAAGACCTTACCGTTCTTGCAGGCGCCGAAGTGGATTCGGCGCTGTCGTGCCCTCTGGGTACACGTGCCCTCTGGGTATAAATCCACCCAATCAAACTTCCCGTTAGATTATGCAATGCCATCCGCGTGCGGGAACCCGAGGGCCTATTCCTGAGAGGTCAGTGACTGTCAGGCACCACCCCCACCTGCGGCCACTGCGCCAGTCCGGTCTCGCGCGCATGGGACTCAAAACCTTTGTTACGCCAGAAGAACGCACCGGGCATTGTCGTGGGGATCACCAGCACGTAGAACAACGCCCGTCCCACGACCGCCAGAGCAGTAATCGCCAGGGCCGTCAACGCCCAAAGACCCAGGACCCATCCACCCGCAAGGCCGCTGAAGGCGAGGGCCGCCACCGCCAGGACACTCAGCGCCAGACCGACATTGCGCGCTGAATACGTCTTGCCGTAAGTGGTGGTCTGACGATAGTGGGAGGCGGCGCCTTCCCCACCCTGGCGCTTAAGATGACGCGCGTGCAGGGCGAGGCCGATGCCCTCGAGCAGCAGCCCGGCGATGATGGGCCAAGCCAACACCTGCATCAATGGAACGTAGGAAGTCTGCATCATCAGCAACACCGGGGCCGACACCAGGGCCGACACCAACCCACCGAGGGTCAACATACTGCCGTAAAAACTCGTGAGTACCTGCCAGTGATTCCAGAAGGGCCGCGCCGGAATGCGATAGATGGCCTGCATAAAATACAAGGCCACGGGACCCGCCAGCGTAGCGCCCCAACCACAGGCGGCGGTGGCGACACTCACCAGGCCCGCCGGCAACCAAGCGAACAGCGATGGAAACGCCGTGAGCCCGGTATAACCCGCGAGCAAGGTATAAAACACGGCAATACCCGCCACCTCACGACTCACGGGGGAGTAACGCAGATTGTAGAAGGCACGGTAGAAACGATGGGGCTTGCCCAAATGCATCGTGGACAAGGCCAGGGCAACCGTCTCCGCCCCCAACAAGCCAAACAACAGGGCTGAATGTATCCACCCGTTATGCGCCGCGGTCAGCACTGGCAGATGTAATTGCGCCCCCAGGAACAAGACCAGGAAGGCGCCAATCACCGTTTGCGATACCAGGGTAAACACCACCAGGGGATCTTCGCGGGAACGCAGCTGGTTCAGATTCCATTCGCGCTTCTCGTTGTGGGTACGCACCTTGGTCTTGTATTGGCCGTCGCCGTGGGCATCGCGCTCGTAGCGCACGGGCATGGCATCGGGGCGCGTCAACTCCCGCGGCAGGGTGCGGGTCTGCTGGAATCGGATATTCGGATGGGTGATGCCCGGGTCGGGAAAACCGGGAATGGCCGTCTCCAGCTGATCACGCTTGTCCGGTCGCGTCTCGATGATGCCGAAGTCGAGCGCCCCGGCGAGACAGGCCGCGACGCACGCCGGCTTGAGACCCACTTCCAAACGATCGACGCACATATTGCATTTCTGCACATGCCCCGCCACCGGATCCAGCTGCGGTGCATTGTACGGACATACCCAGGTGCAGTAGCCACAACCGAAACAGATGTCCGGGTCCTGCAGCACCGCGCCGTATTCCGCAAATTTGGTATAGGCGCGTGTCGGACAACCCTTGAGACACACCGGGTCGTCGCAGTGATTGCACGCCATGGACAGATTCAACCGCTGGTAATCCGGCCAGGTGCCGCCCTCGACGTAGCCGACGGAACGAAACGCCAGATGCGCCGGCAGATCGTTCTTCTCGCTGCACGCGGATTCACACGCATGGCAGGCGATGCAATTGTCGGCGTTGAAATAAAAGCCATGCTGTTTGTGCCGATTGGGGTTGGTGGCGGCGGTGGCCTGGCCGTTGATCTGCAAGGCCTGGGTCGCCAGGGCGCTGCCGGCCTCCGCCAGGGTGATGCGCTTGCCGTAACGGTTGTTCTCCGGCGCCGGTACGTTGGGGAGTCGCGCGTAATCGGATTGATCGGTGTTTTTGTCGGGCATGACAGACCTATTGAGAATATCCATGATCAGAACGCCCGCGCCGCGCGGTTACGCACCGCTGCGGCCCCGGCATCCGCCACCGGCTCGATGCGCACGGCATTTTGTTTGAACGCCGGCTGGCGCGAATGCGGGTCGAGCAGCCCGAGGGTCAGACGATTGACGCATTCGTGAAAGTGAAACGGAATGAAAACCATGTTGGGCGGCACCCGTTGGGTCAGCTGCACCATCACCGTGGCGTCACCGCGACGCGACACCAGACGCGCATAGCCCATGTGCGGGATGCCGAGTTCGCGCGCGGCATCCGGGTTCATTTCCATATACGGCGTCGGGCTGAACTTGTTGAGGTTGCCGATCTTGCCGGTGCGCGTGCGCGTATGGAAGTGTTCCACCACCCGCCCGCTATTAAGCCAGAAGGGATACTCGCTGTCGGGCCGTTCGTTGTTGTCGACAAAGGGCAACGGAATGAGTTTTGCGCGGCCGTCCGCATGCTGGAAGTTGCCATCGGTGTAGAGGCGCGGCGAACCGCTCGAAGCCCCCTCGGTACACGGCCACTGGATGCCGCGCTGCCGTTCCAGGCGTTCGTAGGTCATGCCGGAGTAATCCAGCATGCGGCCGCGGGACAACTGACGCAGCTCCTCGAACACCTCCTCGGTTTTGTCCGGGAAGCGTATTTTTTGTCCCTGCGGAAAACGCTTGGCCATCTGATTGAAGATCCACAGATCCGGTTTGGATTCGGCGTAGGGCTTGAGCACGTTGCGGATGAGGTTGACCCGGCGTTCGGTGTTGGTGAAGCAGCCCTCCTTCTCGGCCCACACCCCCGCGGGAAAATACACGTGGCTGTATTCGTTGGTCTCCACGTCCGCATAGGCGTCCTGCACCACGAGGAATTCCAGTTTTTCTAACGTCTTGCGGATACGCGCGCTGTTGGTCATGGAGGTCATGGGATTAGTGGCGACGATCCACAGGCCCTTGATCTCACCGGTCTCGATGGCGGGAAAGATATCCGTCTGGAACAGGCCACGCTTCTTGGGAAAGAACTCCGGATCGATACCCCAGAAACGCGCGATGTCTTCCCGGTCCGCGGGTTTTTCCAGGGCGCGATAACCCGGCAGGCCGGAGCAGGACGACCACTCGCGCGTGCCCATGGCATTGCACTGACCGGTGATGGATAACGAGCTGCCACCGGGCTTGCCGATGTTGCCGGTGATTAAGTTGAGATTGTTGATGCCCACCACGCCGTCGGAACCGTGGGTGCTCTGGTTGATGCCCATGGTCCAGATGGTCATGGCGGCGGAGGCGCGCGCATAGGTGCGCGCGACGTTGCGGATGGTGTCTTCATCGATGCCACAGAGGCGCGACGCGCTCACCGGATCGTATTGCCGCACCAGGGCCGCGAATTCATCAAAGCCATTGGTGTGGGCCTGGATGTAGTCCTTGTCCGCCAGGCCCTCCGCCAGGATTACATGCGCCAGGCTGTTGAGCAGCACCAGGTCGGTGCCCGGGGTGATGGGCAGATGGATGTCCGCCATCTGCGCGAACATGGTGACCCGCGGGTCGATGACGATCACCGGGAAGCGGCGCTTTTCCAACGCCTGCTTCAGGCGCCAGTAGATGATGGGGTGCTGCTCCGGCAGATTGGAACCGATGGCCAGCAGGCACTCGGTGTGCTCGAAATCGTCGTAACAACCCGGCGGCCCGTCGCTGCCGAAAGAGCGCTTATAACCGGACGCCGCCGAGGACATGCACAAGGTGGTATTGCCGTCGTAGTTGTTGGTGCCGATCACGCCGCGGGCGAGTTTGCCCAGGGTGTAAAACTCCTCGGTCATGATCTGGCCGGTGGAGACGATGGCGAAGGCATCGCGCCCGTAGGATTTCTGGATGCGCTGGATTTCCCCCGCCGTGCGGTCCAGGGCCTGGTCCCAAGTGGTCTCTTGAAAGGGCTGATAAAATTTATCCCGCATGAGCGGCACACGCCCGCGCCCCGGTGCCTCGAACAACTCGTGCTCGAAAATACCCTTGAGGCACAACTTGCCGCGGTTGACGTCCGCCGTGGCCACGCCGCGGCTCGACACCGCCTTGCCCTGGGCATTCAACCCCACTTCAATGGAGCAACCGGTGGAACAATAACCGCAGGTGGTGTACTTCCAATCCACTACGCCTTTGTCGGCAATCTTGACTGAGTTCTTGGTTCTGCGTCCGAACAGCATTATCTGGCTCCGTGGTGATTACCCGCTGCGCTTGTCGTTGATAAACGTAGGGTGGATTAAGCGCAGCGTATCCCCCTTGAGGGTAGGGTGGCTTACGCCAAATTCACTTGTGGTGCCAAGGTTGTGGCCCGTTGGTGGATTCGGCGCTACGCGCCTCGCGTGCCCTCTGGATATAATCCACCCTACCGCGCTAAACGCTGTCGCTACTTGGACAACCCTCTCCAGGCGTCAACGACAGAAACACCCTGCCATCTTCCACGCGCACCGGAAAACTCGCGGCGCAACCCTCGTCCGGCGCCACCGCGATACCGGAATCGAGGTTGATCTTCCAATCGTGCATGGGGCAGGCGACCTTCTTACCGTGCACGATGCCTTGGGACAACTGTCCACCCTTGTGCGGACAGCGGTCGCGCAGGGCGAACACCTCGTCGTCCACCGTGCGAAAAACAGCGATATTGCCGTCCGGGGCGGTGATGACGCGCGCACCTTGTCGGGGGATCGCCTCCAGCGGTCCGATTTCTATCCAATCTACTGCTTGTTTCTTCATCTTGATGGCCTGCATGGTGGGCTCCTGATCTGTCTTCAGCCGACGCGCTTGAGGGGGACGTACTCGTGGGCGTCCACGCCTGCAGCACGCTCGGTCCACGGATCGACCTGGGCGAATTTCTGGGAAAAGTAAAATCGATCGGCCAGCTGCTTGCGGCCAGTGGCGTCCTCGACGATGTGCTGTTTCACATAATCCAGCCCGACGCGCTCGATCCACGGTGCGGTGCGCTCCAGGTACCAGGCGTTTTCCCGGTAGAGCTGAATGAACGCCGCGCAGTAGTCCTGCACCTCGTCGGTGGTCTTCACGTGGCAGAGAAAATCCGTGGCGCGCACCTTCACGCCGCCGTTGCCGCCCACGTGCAGTTCCCAACCGGAATCCACCGCCACCACGCCGAAGTCTTTAATAGTGGCTTCCGCACAGTTGCGCGGGCAACCGGAGACACCCATCTTGAACTTGTGCGGCATCCACGCGCCCCAGGACATCTTTTCCAGTTGTATACCCATGGCGGTGGAGTCCTGGGTGCCGAAGCGGCACCACTGGGAACCGACACAGGTCTTGACCGTGCGCAGGGCCTTGCCATAGGCATGACCCGAGACAAAACCGGCGGCGGCCAGATCGCCCCAGATGGCCGGCAGGGTTTCCTTCTTGAGACCCAACAGATCGATACGCTGACCGCCGGTGATGTGTACCGTGGGCACGTCGTACTTCTCGGCGATCTCAGCGATGGCCCTGAGCTGCTTAGGCGTGGTCTCGCCGCCCCAGATGCGCGGGATCACCGAATAGGTACCGTCCTTCTGGATGTTGGCATGCACGCGCTCGTTGATGAAGCGCGACTGGTTGTCGTCCACATAGTCGCCTGGCCAGGCGCACAGCAGATAGAAATTCAGCGCCGGCCGGCACTTGTTGCAGCCGTCCGGCGTCTTCCATTCCAGGGCGCGCATGAGGGCCGGGATGGTCTTCAGTTGTTTCTCGCGGATCGCCACGCGCACCTCGTCGTGGGGGTGTTCGGTGCAGCCGCACATGGACTTCTTCGCCGGTGACGATGAGTAGTCGCCGCCGACGATGGAGGACAACAGGGATTCCACCAAGCCGGTGCAGGAGCCGCAGGAGCTGGAGGCCTTGGTGTGGGCGCGCACCTCCTCCAGGGTGAAGAGTTTCTTTTCGCTGATGGCCTTGACGATAGTGCCCTTGCACACGCCGTTGCAGCCGCAGATCTCCGCGTTGTCCGCCATGGCCATGACGGCGCTGGTGCCGCCATGGCCGGAGTCGCCCACGTGCGCCTGACCGAACAGCAGGTGGTCGCGGATGCTACTGATGTCGGTCTTGTCGCGCATCAGCTGCAAATACCAGGAGCCGTCGATGGTATCGCCGTAGGCGATGGCACCCAGGATGTTTTTGTCCTTGATGACGAGCTTCTTGTACACGCCGCGGGAGGCATCGCGGAACACGATGTCCTCGGTGCTGGCGTCACCGGCGAAATCCCCGGCGGAAAACAGATCGATGCCCGTGACCTTGAGTTTGGTCGAGGTGAGAGAGGCGACGTAGCGCGCATAGCCGAGTTCCGCCAGGTGGTTGGCGCATACCTTGGCCTGTTCGAACAGCGGCGCCACCAACCCGTAGACCTGGCCACGGTGCTGCACGCATTCACCCACTGCATACACGCTCGGATCATAGGTCTGCAGGGTGTCGCTCACCACCACGCCACGCTCGCAGTGTATGCCGTTTTCCTTGGCCAGCTTGATGTTCGGCCGGATGCCCACGGCCATGACCACGAGGTCGGCGGAGATTTCGCGCCCGTCCTGGAACACCACCCCTTGCACCCGACTCTTGCCGATGATCTCTTTGGTGGTGGCACCGGTGAGAAATTCGATGCCGCGTTCCTCCAGGGACTTCTGCAACATCTTGCCGGCGACGCTGTCCAGCTGGCGTTCCATCAGGGTGTCCACCAGATGCACCACCGTCACCCTCATGCCCTGCTTGTGCAGGCCATTGGCAGCCTCCAGACCGAGCAGGCCGCCGCCGATGACCACTGCATGTCTGTATTCTTTGGCGGCGGCCAGCATGGCGTCGACGTCGTGGATGTCGCGAAACGCAATCACTCCCGGCAACTGGTTGCCCGGCACGGGAATAATGAAGGGTAGCGAACCGGTGGCCAGCAACAGGCGATCGTAGTTGGCGGCGGTGCCGTCGCTGGCGCTCACCTGCTTACGCTTACGGTCGATCTTGCTGATCTCCTTGCCCAGGTGCAGGGTAATGCCGCGCTCTGCGTACCAGGACTCGTCGTTCAACATGATGTCCTGAATACCCTTCTCGCCGGCGAGCACTGGCGACAGCAGAATTCGATTGTAGTTACCATAGGGCTCAGCACCGAACACGGTGATGTCGTACAAGTCCGGCGCCAGCGCCAGAAGCTCCTCGATGGCGCGCATGCCCGCCATGCCATTGCCCACGAGTACCAGTTTTTCTTTCATCTAATCATTCTCCAACCCGATCACCATTTTGATTATCCTGAAGCGACCCACTGCATTCCTTAATTAAATTACTTCCGAGCCTGGCACGCGCCCTCTGGCTATTCCCGGCCTGCACAAAACTCAGGCCTGACAACCGCCTGCGCGGATGGACCCAACTCGGCGTTTCCGCCCACGACAGTGCTCGCTTTCGTACACGCTATTGCAAACCTGATACCAACTGGACATATCTGTTCATCTACCCGAAGAAACAGCGAGTTAGTGAGTTTTTTAGGTGTACGCCCAGAGTGTGAAGACGGCTGGAGCGCACCAAACCATTGCACGTGCAATCCGTTGTGCTCATATTTGGTGCAGTTGTGCTCAAGGCCGTACATCGCTACCACCCCATGCGCTCGCCGGACAATACTGCGCTTCCCTGTGGTGCGAGGACTACACGCCGTCAAACATTTCTGTCATGAACAACGCGAAACCGGACAGTGTCGCAATATCAAGCATCATCGAATCCCGACGATCATCACCCTGCACCCTGATCAGTAACGAACGGCTAAGCAAGTCCACCGTTGCGTGTATTTAGGACCCGCTTCGGAGAGACATAACCTGCATGCGATGGATGAGATGAGGGGTGTGGCGGGCGATTTTGGCTACCGCCCAGTCTACAGCTCGACCTGGGTGCCTAGCTCGACCACGCGGTTGGTGGGAATCTGAAAATAGGTGGTGACGCTGCCGGCATTGCGCGACATGCTGACGAACAGCTTCTCGCGCCACAGCGCCATGCCCGGGCGACGCGTGGGGATGAGGGTCTCGCGGCTCAGGAAGAACGAGGTATCCATCATGTTGAATTCGAGTCCGAGGGGCGCGCACAACTCCAGCGCCTCGGGGATATTCGTCTCGTCCTTGAAGCCGTAGATCACAAATACCTTGTAGAAATTATTCCCCAGGGGCCATATCTCGATGCGCTCGCTGTCATCGATGTGGGGGATGTCCTGGAAAACGACGGTGAGGAGCACGACACGCT
>JAYUFH010000435.1:0-3552 GCA_043738765.1 Pseudomonadota bacterium
ACCAGCACATCCACATCGCTGTCCTCACGCGCCTCGCCACGGGCGGTGGAACCGAACAACGCCAGATGTTTGACCGCAAATTTCTTTGCGATCTCATCCCGATGCTGCGATAAAAGAGCCAACGCTTGCTGTTTATTCATGTCCTAGGTTCTCCTGATAAAATAGCCATAGGGTGAGTTGGATGAGGAATTCAAGGGCGCATGCGCGGTTCATTGCAGCCTCTTTTCAAAAGTTGACATCGTTTGCCGTTCTACTTATCACGACCGTTCAACCCCCAGTTCCCGCAGCATGGCATGAACCTGTTGTTTGAGCGCCGGCAGATTGTCCTCAATCACCCGCCATACGTAGTCGAGATCGACGCCCAGATATTGGTGCACCAGCACGTTGCGGAAACCGGCGATATCCCGCCACGGCACATCGGTGTGCGACGCCTTCAGGAAATCCGCAACGCGCTGGCTGGATTCAGCGAGGATTTGCAGGTTGCGAGTGACGGCGTCCTGAATCAGCGTCGAATTCATATAGTCGTCTTTCCCACCGGCCGTATACTTTTCGATGTGGTCTAGGCATTCTCCGATATGGATCAGGTACAGCCTGTCGTCCTTCATAACCGCACCGCCTCCTTCAACACCTTGTCGCGGATGTACCAGTGCAGCCCTTTCTCCGTGACGACGTCGACCTTGCGTCCCAGCAAGTCCTCCAAGTCCATCAACAAGCCGCCGAGATCAAATAGGCTGCGACCAGGTTCCAGATCGACCAGAATATCCACATCGCTCTGCGGTCCTGCCTCATCTCGGGAGACAGAGCCGAACAACCGCACGTTGCGCGCCCCATGTCTGGCCGCCAACGCCAATATTACGTCGCGTTTTTCCTGTATTGCCTTGTTGATCGTCATGTCCGAGTCTCCATGAACCTTGCCTGCAACCTGTCGGAGGCTGGACAACTCCTGCGTTGCCGTTGCTGCGGATTTTGCATGCGGTGCTTTCTTTTCTCGCTGATCAGCGTGTTTGGGCACGCATATATTGTATCTAGGGTTGAACTGTCCGCCCTTTACAAGCATGCGCTTGCCCTTGCCAAAATCCACTTTCGACAGGCCGAGCTTCTCGACCCAGGAATGCCGGCAGCTTTCGGCGAGCACCATGAACAGGCGTTTTACCTTCACGGAGACGCAGTGTTCCAGCAGGGTCTGCACGAGCGCGGGACGCAGCGTCGTCAGCCCCTCCATGAGCAACATGGCCTCCTCATACGACTCTTCCTTCGGCACCCCATACAGGACTTCCATGATGGCCCGCTCGGGCGCGGAAAGACTAACTGCGTAGAACCCCATTTCTTTTTTTGTCAGCCCTCGGTTCTCCATGCCGGCAAAAAGATTTGTCGTCGTATACCGGACCCTGACACCCCAGCGGTATTGCTTGAACCAAGTGGGCAGCTTGACATCGGGGAGGCCAAACAGGCAAACCGTTGCGGCTTTCCCGAGCGGCAGGAAATGGGCGTAACCCTGCATTTGCAACGCGGTTTTGCCACCCGCGTATACGGGCAGCCCCATTTGTTCCTGCATGGCATAAAGGCCGCCAGTCCACTCGACTTTGTCGCCGGCCTTGGCGTAGGCCCCTCGGCCTATCCGGAGTAACCAGGAGGTTTTTTCGTATGCGTGAACCAGTTGCTGGTAGGCGCCATGTTTTTCCAGCCACGGCAGCACTGCCACAGTGCCTGACGGCCACATTTTAATGAGTTTGTTTATTTTGCTACCGATTTGACTAGTCATTACTTGTTAAAATAGCGTAGCAATAAACTAACAGCAAGGGGAAAGTTTATTAATACTCAGACTTAACAAGAAACTCTAGTTGTTCCAGCACCAGAATAAACTCACGAAGGATTTCCGCTTCAAGGTAACGCGTCATTACTCTCAACTCGGCACAGACATGCTTAGTTCGAACAGTTCGCGACCGAGTAGCCCGTTTCCAACGACCTATTCGCCGAAATACAGCACGGCAAGCTCGGTGGCATGCCAGAACGGATCGCCGGCAAGTTGAGCGTCATCGCGGCGCATCGCCGCCAGTGCGCGGGCACGTAATGGCGCGTCATGAAATTTTTTCGCCAACCGCAGGCTGGTCTGGGCCAACACACCGGCAGGGGACGGCGACGACCCATCAGCGGTCATACCCTCGGTACCTGCACCCGGCGCGAGGGTGCTGTCCTGGGGCTGGCGCCAACCGTCCGCCCCGGAGTACACCGCCCATGCCCGGTCCACCACCTGCCGGGCGAAACGGTAGTCAGCCTCCCGGCCGCTGAGTTCGGCCCACTCCAGCAGGCCCAGGGACACATAGGCGTAGTCCTCCAGGCTGACGCTGCCCAAGGCACGACCGTTCACCTCGGCGCGGCGCAGGTTCGTGCCGTCCCAGAGATGCTTGGCGATATAAGTGCGCACTGAACGCGCCGTGTCGGCATACTCTTTTTTTCCGCCATTGCGCGCGGCCTCGGCATAGGCCGCCAGGGCCAGGCCATTCCATGCCGCCAGCACCTTGGTATCGCGTGGCGCAGCGCGCTTGGCGCGTGCCGCCCGGAGTTTTTTTAGGCTACCCGCCAGCAGGGCGTCGGTCGCGGCCGTGCTACGTTGCAGCTTGGCCGCCACCTGCGCCGTGCTGAGTGCGGGGACCGGCAAGAAACCGGCGTCGAAGGCCGAGCTGCCGCTCAGCCCATAGCGCAGCGCATAGGCGCGATACTCATCCTTGCTCAACAGGGCAGCCAATTCCGCCTGCGGCCAAAGATAATAACCACCCTCCACTCCCCGGGCATCCACCGCCGAGAGGGCCGCGATCAGGCCCCCGCCGGGGGAGCGCAATTCGGTTTGCATAAAGTCCAGCGTGCGATTGGCGATGTCGGCGTAATCCGCGCGCGCGAACACCCGTGCGGCGTGCCGGTAAAGACGCGCGAGCAAGGCATTGTCGTACAGCATCTTCTCGAAATGCGGTTGGTTCCAGCCAGGGTCCACGGTGTAGCGAAAAAATCCCCCACTCAAGTGATCCTGCAGGGCGCGTTGTGCCATTTGATCGAGAGTCAACAGCAAGATCGATTTGAGTTGATCGTCCGGCTTATGTTCGTAATAGCGCAGCAGAAACTCTAATTGCGGCACCATGGGAAATTTGGATTGCGCGCCGAAGCCACCCTGCAACGGGTCGGCCAGTTTGTGCGCGGCACTCATGAGGTCGCCGGCCAAGGTGGTCACCGGCGGGTCTTGCGGCAAGGTGGTCACCGGCGGCAGCTGGGCATCCGCCGCGCGCGCAGTCTGCGCCAGGGCCGCACTGTCCTGCTGCCACAGCTTGGCGACGCTCTGCAGCACACCGAGGAACTCATCCGGCGGCAGATAGAGCGTGGCGTGCAACGGATGGCCTTCGGGCGTGACGAAAACATTGAGCGGCCAGCCGCCACGACCACGGGTCGATTCGACAAACGCGATCATGCGCGCGTCCAGCGCCGGTTCCAGTTCGCGATCGATCTTGACCGGTATGAAATTTTTATTGAGAAAGGCGGCGATGCCCGGATCGCGATAACTCT
>JAYUFH010000436.1:0-3552 GCA_043738765.1 Pseudomonadota bacterium
GAAGATGCGCCTCCCGCGTAAAGGTCATCGACCTTGCTTTGGTCCGTCGACCAGGGCTTGACCATCAATTGATTGAACATACTCATGTCATGGGGTTCCTGGCCGCCTACGCCTTACTGGTACTACGGGCGACCTCTTGCGGCGGAACGTTTTGCGGTATGAAGTCCTGTGCGGCGCCTGGCACGCTGTAATCGTACGCCCAGCGATAGACCACCGGTAACGCCGCGCCGAAGTTGCCGTGCTTCGGCGGCGTGTCGGCGGTTTGCCACTCCAGCGTGGTGGCGTTCCAGGGGTTGCCACCCGATGGTTTACCCTTAAAATAGCTCCAGAACAGATTAAACAAAAACACCAGCTGGAAGGCGCCCACGATCAACGCGGCGATGGTGATACCAGCATTCAAGGACTGTGCCGATGCGGGGATAAAGTCCGTGCCTTCGATTGCAAAGTACCGGCGCGGCACACCCAAAAAGCCCAGGTAATGCATCGGAAGGTAGATGGCATAGGTTCCGAGGAAGGTGGCCCAGAAGTGAATTTTGCCCAAGGTATTGTTCAGCATGCGCCCGGTGATCTTGGGGTACCAGTGGTAAATCGCCCCGAACACGACCATGATGGGCGCCACGGCCATCACCATATGGAAGTGCGCGACCACAAACATTGTGTCCGAAAGCGGTACGCTCACGGTGACGTTACCGAGGAACAGTCCCGTTAACCCACCGTGTATGAACGCGAAGATGAACCCGATGGCAAACAGCATGGGGACGGTGAGTTGGATGTTGCCGTGCCATAGCGTCAGGACCCAGTTGTAGACCTTGATGGCCGTGGGAATGGCGATGATGAGAGTGGTGGTGGCGAAAAAGAAGCCGAAGTACGGGTTCATTCCGCTGACATACATGTGGTGCGCCCACACCACGAAACTGAGCGCGCCGATGGCCACAATCGCCCACACCATCATCCGATAGCCGAAGATGTTTTTTCGCGCATGGACACTGAGCAGGTCGGAGACGATGCCGAAGGCCGGTAGGGCGACGATATAGACCTCGGGATGACCAAAAAACCAGAACAGATGTTGAAACAATAGCGGATTGCCTCCCACGTGGTCACTCTGTTGTCCCATCGAGACGAGGGCGGGCATAAAAAAACTCGTGCCGATCGTCAGGTCCAACGTCATCATGATGGCGCTGACGAACAAGGCGGGAAAGGCCAGCAGCGCCAGGACAGTTGCCATAAAAATTCCCCATATCGTCAGGGGTAAACGCATCATCGTCATCCCCCGCGTGCGCGCTTGCAACACGGTCACCACATAGTTCAAACCGCCCATGGTGAATCCAATGATGAAGAACGCCAGGGAAACGAGCATCAAAATAATACCCCAGGTCGCCCCCGGCGTGCCCCGGAGGATGGCCTGGGGCGGATACAGGGTCCAGCCAGCGCCAGTGGGCCCGCCGGGCACGAAGAAACTCGCGACCAGTAACAGCACGGCGAACAGATAGACCCAGTAACTCACCATGTTGACATAGGGGAAAACCATATCGCGGGCGCCGACCATTAGCGGAATGAGGTAGTTGCCAAACCCCCCCAAGAACAGCGCGGTGAGCAGGTAGACGACCATGATCATGCCGTGCATAGTGACGAACTGAAGGTAGTTGCTGGGGTCGATAAAATGGAAGGTGTTCGGGAAACCCAGTTGCAGCCGCATCAACCACGACAACACCAACGCCACCAACCCTATCGCGATCGCGGTGATTGCGTACTGGATGGCGATGACTTTGGCGTCTTGGCTCCAGATGTACTTCCCCACGAAAGTTTTCGGATGGTAGAGTTCCATCTCTTCGACTTCGGCAGGTGGGGCGAAAGCCGATTCGTCATGCGCAACGTAAGACATAGCTATTTCCTCTTCAACATTTCTTCATAATTTTGCCGCTACCGCCTTCGATCGAACTGTGCTTGGGCGGGCCGGTCTTCAGATAGTGTTGATATAGGCAACAAGGTCACTGGTTGCCTGGTCACCGGCCAGAATTGCGGCAATAGATCGCATCTGCGGACCGTACATGTCTTTTGGATGAGCCCCGCGAATACCCTGTTTGAAATTATTCAGTTGAGTGACCAGATACCAATCACTCATGCCCTTGAGCCGGGGGGCATTCGTTGCCTGTAAACCCTGCCCATTAGGACCGTGACAGACTCCGCAGGTCGTTACGTAAGTACTTTTACCCTTGTGCGCATTCCCCTTCACCGTAGCCGGGGCGGGATTATCCGGCAGCGTCTTGATATAAGCACTGACATTTTCGATCGCGGTGTCATCGCCGAGCGTCGCCGCCATCGGCGCCATCATTTTTCCAAAGACATCCTTGTCGTGTGTCCCTCGAGCACCGTTCTTGAAATATTTTAATTGCCGTTTCAGATACCAGTCTCCTTGCCCGCTCAATTTTGGCGCATTCAGCGCAACGTTACCCTCCGCTTGCAGGCCATGACAGGCCGCACACACCGCATAGAGCGGCTTGCCTGCCGCAGCATCGCCGGCTGCTTGCGCCAAGGTTTGCGCGAAGGTCGGATAGCCGGTTAACCACGATTGAAACGCGGGCTCTTCTTCCACGACGACCTTGCCACGCATGACGTAGTGCCCGACGCCACATAATTCGTTGCAGAGGAGGTCGAATTTCCCGGTCCGGGTGGGGCTGAACCAGATATAAGTGACCAGGCCCGGCACCAGATCCATCTTGGCCCGGAACTGTGGTACGGCGAAGTTGTGCAGGACATCTATAGAGCGGAGCAGTGCCTTGACTGGCTTGCCGATGGGAAGATGGACCTCCGGACTCGCTACCAGGACGTCGTCCTGTCCGCTGGGATCATCTGGATTGATGCCAAACGGGTTTTTGTCGCTGACGTACCGAGCATCGACGGTGCCTAACACGCCGTCCTTACCGGGGAACCGAAAGCCCCAGTGCCACTGCCGACCCACGACCTCAAATACCGCCGCGCCTTGCGGGACGTCAACGAATTTCGCCCATACCAACAAACCGGGGGCCAACATGGAGGCGACGCCCACTGCGGTCAATCCGGTGAGCCACCATTCCAGCTTCGTGTTCTCGGGTTCGTACTTCGCCCGGCTTCCCTTCCGCTGACGGTAGCGGATCACGCAATAAGCCACAAACAAATTGACGGCGACGAAGACAACCCCCGTGACCCAAAACGTGAGGCTGATGGTGTCGTCGATCGCGCCCCAGTTGGAGGCGACCGGCGTGAAATACCATGGGCTCAGCAAGTGAAACAGGACGGAACCAACGACCAATAAAACCAATACGATTGCGAGGACCATACCTTACCCACTCCTTAGCTTGAATCGTGAATGTTAAGCTACGACCTTAATATTGTGCATTGTGAACTTATAATAATTTTTTGTAAACTTATAGCGTTGGTATGTGGCTTATCCCATCAGCTATCGGCAATGCGCGAAAGAGCCGGTCCCAGAAATTAAGACTCGCGCTTAAGTGAAGAACCTGCTCTGATGGGCGAAGATATCGCCCGACCAAGGAGCAGTGATGAAAAGACCCG
>JAYUFH010000437.1:0-1286 GCA_043738765.1 Pseudomonadota bacterium
AATGCGGACTGTGTCAGCAAATCGATGATGTAGGTCTTGAGCGTGGTTTTGTTGAATCCAAAACGCTGCTCGATAACGAAGGTCATGTAAAGCGAGGAAGGCAGATCCAATACGCCCATGATGAGAAAGGCCGCGAGGATGAAGCCGGTGCCGGTAAGCAAGGGGCCGTAGTCCAGGCCGCGCAGGGTCTGGTCGAGGAATTCCAGTCCACCGCCCAGGGTCCAGGCGATGAGCAGCAGGTTGCCGATGCTGGCATCCAGCAGGCCGAAGCGACTCTTGGTGACGGTGTAATCCGCGGCCTTCTTGTGGGCGCGCAGCAGGATCTTGCCTTTGAAGGGGGCCGGCACGGCGTGGCGATGAAGTCCGATATGCCGCCGATGACGCCAGCCCAGCCACATCTGCGCGGCCTGCATGGCCAGCAGCAGCGATAAAAACACGATAGAGAAACTATTCATGGCTTGGAATGTTATGCTACCCGTTGGAAAAAATTAATCTTAAGCTAATTTCGGAGAAAACGCATGCCGCAGGATCCCAATGCCCTGGTGTGGATAGACCTTGAAATGACCGGGTTAAACACCGACACCGACCGGATTATTGAGATCGCGACCATCGTGACCGACGCCAATCTCAACATTGTGGCGCAGGGTCCGGTGCTGGCGGTGCATCAATCGGACGAGGTGCTGGCGGGCATGGACGAGTGGAATACCCGCACCCACACCGGCAGCGGCCTGGTGGAGCGGGTCAAGGCCTCCACCCTGACAGCGGCGCAAGCGGAACAACAGACCCTGGAGTTCCTGCAGCAACACGTGCCGAAAGGAAAATCCCCCCTGTGTGGCAATAGCATCTGCCAGGACCGTCGCTTCCTCGCGCGCAGCATGCCTGCTCTGGAGGCCTACGTGCACTACCGCAACCTGGATGTCAGTTCTATCAAGGAGCTGATCAAGCGTTGGCGACCCGCCTTGAACAATGGCTTCGAAAAAAAGAATACCCACCAGGCCCTGGACGATATCCTTGAATCCATCGAGGAGTTGAAATATTACCGCGAGCATTTTTTGCGGCTTTCCTGATGCCTGAGTCGGAACAGGGCCTGCAAAACGTCGCGCCCTAGTTATTGTAGGGTGGGCATCGCCCACCGGCGGTGAGCACCGACGCCGCGTCTGGTGGGCGATGCACTGGAAACTGCTCCTGCGTTTGCCCCAAGGGGCCTGGCGCCAGTACTTCCGCCATCTCGGCGCCTGTTCCCGACAGCGCTCTACCTCGCCCATCCCTGGGCTCGCCTGGCGGTC
>JAYUFH010000438.1:0-1285 GCA_043738765.1 Pseudomonadota bacterium
GCGCATGGCCAAGTCGCGGATGCCCGGCAAGCGTGACTTGATCACCTCCGGGTCCAGATGGTTCACCTTGAGCAGCACATGGTCCTTGTCCGGACCACAGCCGCGTCCTTCCCGCACCTCGATGGCGATGGCGCGACTGACCACATCGCGACTGGCGAGGTCCTTGGCGGTGGGGGCGTAACGCTCCATGAACCGCTCGCCTTCGCTGTTCAACAGATACCCACCCTCGCCGCGCACGCCCTCGCTGATGAGCATGCCTTTGCCGGCGATGCCCGTGGGATGAAACTGGATGAACTCCATGTCCTGCAGCGGGATGCCGGCACGCAGACACATGCCCATGCCATCACCGGTATTGATATGGGCGTTGGTGCCGGTGCGGTACATGCGCCCGGCGCCGCCGGTGGCGATGAGGGTGGTCTTGGCCTCGATGATCAGGGGCTCACCGGTTTCGATCTCCAGCACCAAGGCCCCCAGCACGTAGCCCTCCTGGTCCAGCAGCAGGTCGACAGCGAAAAATTCATCGAAGAAATGGGTACGCGCACGGATGTTCTGCTGATACAGGGAATGAAGTATCGCGTGGCCGGTGCGATCCGCCGCGGCACAGGTACGCGCCGCCTGCTCGCCGCCGAAATTCTGACTCTGGCCACCGAACTTGCGCTGATAGATGCGGCCGTTGGGCAGGCGCGTGAACGGCACCCCGGCGTGCTCCAACTCGATCACCAGGCGCGGCGCCATCTGGCACATGTATTCAATGGCGTCCTGGTCCCCCAGGTAATCCCCGCCCTTGACCGTGTCGTACATATGCCAGTGCCAGTTGTCCGGCAGCACATTCGCCAGGGCCGCATTCATGCCGCCCTGGGCCGCCACGGTATGGGAGCGCGTGGGAAACACCTTGGAGACCACCGCCACACGGGCATCGGCCTCCGCCAGCTGCAGCGCCGCACGCAGCCCGCCGCCGCCGGCGCCAATCACAAGACAGTCGAACCGCCGACGCGCCACGCCCGCCAGGGTCATGGGTGTACACCCCATAACAAGATATCGCCGACCCAGACACCCTGGGCAAGCAAGGCCAGTAATGTCAGGGACAAGGCACTCACCCGCAACCACGTGGGCTTGAGGTAATCCATGTAAACGCTGCGCAACCCGATCCAGGCATGGGTCAAGGCGCTCAAGAAAAACAGCGTCAATGGGATACGCACACCACTCGCCGACAACCAGGCCTGCCAGTGGACATAATCGGCACGGGGGAACGCCAGCAGGTAACCCAAGGCGAACATACCAAAGC
>JAYUFH010000439.1:0-3544 GCA_043738765.1 Pseudomonadota bacterium
GTCGCGGTTCACGATGCTGCCCACCGAGTTGATGAGCTTGATCATCAGCTTGGCAAGGTGATAACTGGGCGCGGCCTTGCCGCCGAAGATGAAGGTGCGTGGCGGGATATCGGCAACCGGGTCGGACTTAAGGCGGCGATACAGCGCGATGACGTGCAGGATATTGAGGTGCTGGCGCTTGTATTCGTGGATACGCTTGACCTGCACGTCGAACATCGAATCCGGGTCGATGGCGATGCGGGTCTGCTTGTACACGAACGCGGCGAAGTCGCGCTTGTTGGCGCGCTTGATCTGGCGCCATTTCCAGCGGAACGCCGCGTCCTCAGCGTAGGGCTGCAGCTGACGCAGCTGCGCCAAGTCCTTGATCCAGCCGTCGCCGAGGGTCTGGCGGACCAGGTCCGACAAGCGCGGGTTACTCAGTACCAGCCAGCGCCGCGGCGTGACGCCATTCGTCATGTTGTGGAACTTCTCCGGCCACAGCTCGTGGAAATCCTTGAGTACGTCCTGCACCATCAGCTGCGAATGCAGCTCGGCCACGCCGTTGATCGAGTGGCTGCCGACGCAGGCCAGGTGCGCCATGCGCACGTGGCGCTCGCCATTCTCCGCAATCAGCGACATGCGCGCGAGACGCCCTTCGTCGCCGGGAAAACGCCGGCGCACCGCGTCGAGAAAGTGCACGTTGATCTCCAGGATGATCTCCAGGTGCCGCGGCAGCGACTTGCGGAACATGGGCAACGGCCATTGCTCCAGCGCCTCCGGCAACAGCGTATGATTGGTGTAGGCGAAGGTCCGGCGTGTGATCGCCCAAGCCGGCTCCCATTGCATGCCGTGTTCGTCGATCAGCAGGCGCATGAGCTCGGCGATAGCGATCGCCGGGTGGGTGTCGTTCAGCTGGACGGCGAATTTCTCGTGGAAGCGCTCGATGGAAATGCGCTGCGTGCGCAGTATGCGCAGCATGTCCTGCAGCGAGCACGAGACAAAAAAGAACTGCTGTTCGAGCCGCAGCTCTTTACCCTGTGTCGGCTCGTCATTGGGGTACAACACCTTGCTCAGGTTTTCTGACGCGATCTTCTTGTTGACCGCTCCGTAATAATCGCCACGGTTGAACACCGCGAAGTCGAACGACTCCGGCGCCTCGGCGCGCCACAGGCGCAGCGTGTTGGCGGTATTGGTGCGATAACCGAGGATCGGCGTGTCGTAGGGAACGCCGTTGACGATCTTATCGGGCGTCCAACGCACGCGCGGTCGTCCGCGCTCGTCGGTGTCGCGTTCGGTGTGACCGCCGAAGCCGACCTGCACCGCCCATTCGGGACGGATCAATTCCCACGGATTGCCATGGCACAGCCACTTGTCGGTCTTCTCCACCTGCCAGCCGTCGACAATGTCCTGATGGAAAATGCCGAACTCGTAGCGGATGCCATAGCCAATCGTCGGGATCTCAAGCGTCGCGAGGGAGTCGAGAAAGCACGCGGCCAGCCGCCCCAAGCCGCCATTGCCCAACCCCGGCTCTTCTTCCTGCTGCAGCAGCTCGTCGAATTTGAGGCCGAGCTCGGCGATAGCCTGCTTCGCCGGGTCGTAGATGCCGAGGTTAATGAGGTTGTTGCCGAGATGCGGGCCCATGAGAAATTCAGCGGACAAATACGCGACGGTGCGTGAGCCCTGGCGGGTGTAGGCGTCAGCGGTGCTGATCCAGCGTTGCAACAAGCGATCGCGCGCCACAAAGGCCAGCGCCATGTAGTAATCGTTGCGCGTGGCCAGCGCCGGGAACTTGCCCTGCATGTAAAACAGGTTGTCGAGGAACGCACGCTTGAGCGCCTCCCTGTTCAGCGCGGTGCGGTCGTCTTCTGCCGTTACCTCGTCTGAGGCAATACGCGTTGTCTCCTCCACAGACTTTGCTTCCCCGAATCCTGGAATTTAAGAAAGAGCGTCTGCAAGTTCTATGCGCGCTCGGTGGAGGATGGCACCCGGCGCGATGCGAAGGCATTACTTGCATAGTCTCAAGTGGTTAGCGACTACGGCATGGGCGACGGCGCGCCGAGGTCCATCACGTATCGATAAAGAAATGCGCTGTCAGGGGACGCGGGTGCACCGTTTCAGTGCGTGGGCTGATCCTGGTGGGATGGGCACTTTGAATACCCTGGCGCTGGGGGTGTTCCGTCCAGACTAGGCCTCCTCCCCCACGGAGCGGCGGCGCCCCTTGGTCCCGGCACGGTGGCGCTTGTCCTCCATGCGGCGCTTTTTCGCGGCGCGACTGGGCTTGGTGGCGGTGCGTTTCTTGGGCACCGTATTGAGTTTGCGCAGTCGCTGGATCAGCCGCTCGAAGGCGATGGCGCGGTTCTGTATCTGGGAACGCGTATCGGACACGCTCACCACCACCCCCGACGGCAGATGGGTCAGGCGCACCGCGGAGTCGGTCTTGTTCACGTGTTGTCCACCCGGCCCACTGGCCCGGAAGGTATCGACACGCACCTCTTTTTCCAGCAGCTCACGGGTGACGTGGTAGCGACGGCGCACAGGGGTCGGCGGTTTCTCGATCTCGATCATGGGCGGAGCATAAACCGTCGCCTCAGCGAAACAAAGCCACGTGCCTTTCCCCACGGGCTTGTTAGAATACGCACCTCGACTCAAAGACCGCCAGACGACCAGGAACCAGTATGATTATTATTTTGCGCCCAGACATCGGCCAACAGAGTCCGGAATACCGGCAACTCATGAGCTATCTCGCGAACAAACCCAATATCAAGACGCGCCTGCACGAGGAAATCGGTTCGCTCCAGACCCTCACGGAAATCTATCTCATCGGCGATACCGCGTTATTGGACAAGGACGAGATCGAGGTCCTGCCCGGGGTGGAACGGGCGGTGCGCATTTCTGAGGAGTACCGCATCCTCGGCCGGCACAAAGACGACACCCGCCCCACGGGCTTCGACTACAACGGCGTGCACTTCAGCCAGGACAATCTCAACGTGTTCGCTGGCCTGTGCGCCGTGGACAATGCGGAACACGTGGAACTCATGCTGCGGGCGCTGCGCGATCACGGTCAGGTGTGCACGCGCATGGGCGCCTACAAACCGCGCACCAATCCCTATTCGTTTCAGGGCCACGGCAAAAACTGCCTGCCCTGGGTGTTCGAGCTCGCGGGCAAGTATGGCATCAAGGTGATCGCCATGGAAATCACCCACGACTCGCACCTGGACGAGATCAACGAGGCCCTGGAACAGACCGGCCGGCCCACCGGCGTGATGCTGCAGATCGGTACGCGCAATACGCAGAACTTCGAACTGCTCAAGATCGTCGGCCGCCAGCATGAATTGCCGGTGCTGCTGAAGCGCGGCTTCGGCATCACCCTGGAGGAATCCCTCAACGCCGCGGAGTACCTGGCGAGCGAGGGCAACCGCAAGGTGGTGTTCGGTCTGCGCGGCATGAAGACCAACATGGGCGACCCGCATCGCAACTTCGTCGACTTCGCCCACGTGCCGGTGGTCAAGCGCCTGACGCGCATGCCGGTGTGCATCGACCCCTCCCACTCCGTGGGCACCCGCGA
>JAYUFH010000440.1:0-1282 GCA_043738765.1 Pseudomonadota bacterium
AGTGAGGTCGGCGGCGTCCGCTGTAAGGTACCCGCCGGGCGATCCGTCAAATGGATTGGTGACGAAGTCAAGTGCACCCGACCCGTTCGCGAAGTCACCCGCCGTGTAAGTCCAAGTGAATTGGGCATTTCCTAGATAGTCAAGTGCCCCCAGCGGGGGCAATCCATTGACCGAAGTAATATGAAAATCAATGTTTTTTACGTCAAAAGTGACAGTGTTTGCCGCTGCATTGATCAATCCAGAAAGTAGTGTCGCGCCGATCACAAGACACGGCAAAAATCGTTGTGCTCTGAGTTGCATTTGGCTTTGACTCCAGGATGAAGAAATGAACAAGAAGGCCGATTTTTCCTCGCGTAATGTAGTCTTGATCTGTGATTTGTCCAGCACCAGCACCGCCAGGACGGCTCGTCCCTGGCATGGAGCCAGTCGCTGTCCGTGACAGCACGTCCAACGCTCTGAAGTTGCAATACACGCCGGTGGGTAATCGCTTTGAGCGCGCCGGCCTGTGTTCGCCGGGCTACGGAGTTCGATCCGCCTGGGGGCAGCTCGAAGCCCTACCGGTCCGGCTCCCACCGCCGAACCCGCCGGCCCTCCCCCGGACAGTCGGGCGCAGCACGGCATGCCGGCGAGGGACGTTCGGTTCGTGGGCGGGGCAGCAAAAGACGGCTTTCCAGGAAGATCGGGCCCAGTGCTGCGCGAGCGACCCGTCGAACTGAGCAGCGATGGCTCGCGGGCGCAACCGACCGGCGTGCAACCCACTGTCTTGCACCACGGTGTCAACAACCGGAGTCGTGTACGCGTTAACCAATCACCATCATCAAGCAGGAGTCTGTCCGTGAAGAAATCTTTGATCGCCGCTGTTGTCGCTTTGGCCGCCAGTGGCGCCGTGTTCGCTGCCGTCACCACCGACAGCGCAGGGGTGACGACAAACACGGACCCCGCAAAGGCCGCCTCTGTGGAGCAGCACGCCAAGGAGCTGGGTTCCAGGACGCCGCAGGCCTTTCACCGTGGGAGCAAGGAAGCGGGCATGCACCACATGCATCACATGCACCATATGCACCATATGCACCATATGCATCACAAGCACACGGGCGCCTGATTTGTCGCGGGTCACGCTGACCCGTTCTTGAATCGGCGCTCCGTTCGGTTCGGCCCCAAGCCTCCCCTCACTGGTCCTTCTTCTTCCCTGTCGCCAGCGACGGGGAAGAAATCGCCGCCGGCGCCGGCGGCGTTCCGCTCCCGCCTGCCACGGCGCGCATCAATTCAGCGTTCTGGTTCGTCA
>JAYUFH010000441.1:0-3537 GCA_043738765.1 Pseudomonadota bacterium
TCTCCCGCAGCTGCCGATACAGGTCCATGTCGTTCCATGCCTTGAGCGTCGCCGGCTCGCGCGTCGCCAGGTTGGCCTTCATGGGGAAGTCCGTCTGCGGCAGGTTGAGGGTGTGTTTGTAGTCTTTTTCTTTATCGGTCATGGTCGTGGTCTTTTATTCGTGCTCGATTTGAGTAGGGTGGACATCACCCACCATCCGGGGCGTCAGTGGCCGTGTTATGGTGGGCGATGCCCACCCTACGTGGTCGGGGCTCTAGTCATGCTCAAGTGCGAGCGCATCAAAGCGTGCGCGCAACCAGGCGCGCGCCTCCTCCATATCCTGATTTATGCGCGTCTTAAGCTCGTCAAACGAAGCAAAACGCTGCTCGTCGCGCAGCCGGTGCAGAAAGTCGATGCTGACGTAGCGACCATAAATCTCCTGATTAAAATCGAACAGGTGCACTTCCAGCAACGTGCGCGTGCCATCCACCGTGGGACGGTTGCCGACGTTCGCCACCCCCACCAAGGGCTCCCGCTCGAGTCCGAACATCTCCACCACATACACCCCGCGCACCGGCGTGGCCTGGCGGTGCAGGTGAATGTTGGCCGTGGGGATGCCGATGGTGCGTCCACGCTGGTCGCCGTGCGCCACCCGGCCACACATGCGATAGGGGCGCCCAAGGAGTTTTTCCGCCGTGGCGAGATCGCCCGCGGCGAGTGCCTTGCGCACCCGCGTGCTGCTGACACGCTCGCCGTCGATGGTGAAGGTGTGCATGGGCACCGCCTGAAAACCATGGCGCGCCCCGGCGGCCTCAAGCATGGCATAGTCGCCGGTGCGGTTTTTGCCGAAGCGGAAATCGTCACCGACCACGAGGTACTGCACCCCCAGGCCGTCGATCAATACGCGCTGGATGAATTCCTCCGCCGGCATACTGGCCAAGTGGGCATCAAAACGCAGACACAGGACCCGGTCGACAGAGTAGCGTTGCAGCGCCTTGAGTTTTTCCCGCAGGCGGCTCAAGCGCGCCAGTGCGGACCCGGGCTGAAAATATTCCTGCGGTTGCGGCTCAAACAACACCAGCACCGTCGGCAGATGCAGGGTAGCGCCCTTCTCCGCCAATTGGCCGATCACCGCCTGATGGCCGAGGTGCACGCCGTCGAAATTACCCAGCGTGGCGACGCAACCGCGATGCCGGGACCTCAGGTTCTGCAGTCCGCGTATCAACTCCATGGGGATGGCTTCAAGTGGTCAGTAACGGAAATCAATTTGCGCAACGCGCCGTCATCATACCTTAAAGCGGGAGAATAAAAGCTTGGCGGGCTGAATACAACCGTAACGAGGGCCTTGGGTTACACCGCCCAGTCCGGGTCGAATTCTTCGATCACCTCGCGCAATGGGCGGCGCCCGGAAAACCCTTCCTGGTAGGTGTGGTAGTGGCCCAGCTTGAGTTCGGGGAATTTCCAACAGAGATAGCCGTCGCCGGTATCGAAATCCACCAGCCACAGGCCCTTGATCACCAACCCTAAGCGTTCCATTTTGGCCACCCAGCGGCGCACGATGACCTCGTAGTGTTTCTCCACCTCGTGGATCAGCGGGTTGGTCGGCACTATGCTCTCCAACTTGAGGCGCACCGGCTCCAGTTCCGCGTGGGTCGCCTGGGTGATGCTGCGCACCAGGGGAAACAGCGCCTGCGCCTCGGCCAGGGTGAAGATGCGCGGTTCGTCCCGCGCGACGATCTGGAAGATATTGGAACTATTCGTCATGGGCACTCGTCCTGCCGGCTACCTTCTTGAGCAACAGTTGGCGTGGTCGAACACCCAGCGCCCACAGGCCCACTATATAAACTGCGACACCAATAAGTATATAGAAAGATAATCGCAATATACGCTCACGCGTCGCCATGGCGAACCAGTCCGTCAGGTCTCCCGCCCCCCACCACAGCAGCCCGGCCATGACCGCGCTGGCCACTCCCACCCGAAACAAGTAGGTGGCCCAGCCGGGTTCCGGCCGATAGATGTTCTGCAAACGCAATGCCCGGTACAGAAGCCCGGCATTGATAAAGGCCGCCAGGGAAATGGCCAGGGCCAGCCCCACGTGCTTGAGATAGGAAACAAACAACAGGCTCATCACGATATTCGCCGCCATGGAGATCATGCCGATGCGCACCGGGGTCTTGGTGTCCTGGCGCGCATAAAACCCGGGGGCCAATACCTTAATAATGATAAACCCCAGCAACCCGACGGAAAAGGCCACCAGCGCCTGCGTCGACATGACCACATCGGCGGCGCTGAATTTGCCGTGTTGGAACAGGGTGGCCAGCATGGGGCCCGCCAGGATCATCAAGGCCACGGTCGCCGGCGTGCCCACGAGAAAGGTCAGCCGCAGCGCCCAATCCAAAAGATGGGAGAACTCCTCGGGCGATGCACTGGCGTGTTTCAGCGACAGGCTGGGGAGGATCACGGTCGCCAGGGCAATACCGAACACCCCCAGGGGAAATTCCATCAAGCGATCGGAGTAATACAGCCACGACACACTGCCAGTCACCAGAAACGACGCCAGCATGGTATTCACCAGGGTATTGATCTGCGCCACGGACACGCCAAACATGGCCGGCAGCATCAGGCGAAAGACCTTGGCCACCCCGTCATGCCCCCGGGCCAAGCGCGGCCTGGGCAACAACCCGAGCTTGAGCAGGAAAGGTATCTGGAAAAGCAGCTGCGCCACCCCGGCGAGAAACACTCCCCAGGCCAGGGCCATGACCGGGTGTTGCATGTAGGGGGCCAGCCACAGGGCCGAACCGATCATGCAGACGTTAAGCAATACCGGGGTAAAGGCGGCGGCGGCGAAGCGACCATAAGTATTAAGGATGCCCGCGGCCATGGCGACCAGGGAGATAAAGAATAAGTAGGGAAAGGTCAGGCGCAGCATCTGTGCGGTCAGTTGGTATTTCTCGCCACTAAACCCCGGCGCCAGCATCGAAACCAGTATGGGCGCGGCGATCACCCCCACCAGGGTCACCAGGAACAGGATCAGCGCCAAGATGCCCGTCATGCGATCGACAAACACACGCAATTCCACGTGGGAGTCGCGCGTCTTGTGCTCGCTGAAGACCGGCACGAAGGCCTGGGAGAAGGCGCCTTCGCCGAATATCCGCCGCAGAAAGTTGGGGATGCGGAAGGCCACGTAAAATGCATCCGCCGCCACGCCCGACCCGGCGCCGATGAGGTTGGCAAAAATAATATCTCGAGTCAGCCCGCTGATGCGGGATAGCAGGGTCATGCCACCCGTTACCAGGGTGGATTTAAACAGTTTGCGCGACATGCATGTCCATTTGATGGTGGTTTGAAATCCGCGCGATCATAAGCCAAGTGCCCGCCAATGGCACGCCCGCGTGGGTTTGAGGCAGGTGACATTGACAAACGCGGCAAAATTCAGCATAGTGCGCGCCTTTCTGACATTCCGAATTCCCAGGAGACGGTTTTGGCTAATACAGTACAGGCAAAGAAGCGCGCGCGTCAGGCGGAAGACCACCGGAAGCACAACACCGGTCTGCGTTC
>JAYUFH010000442.1:0-9335 GCA_043738765.1 Pseudomonadota bacterium
ATCAAGGATCCGAACAGCGAAATCAGCCAACGCCTGAAGAGCCAGCCGTCCAAGCAGATCAGGGCCGATCTCAACTTGAACACCGGCGTCCGTTATCAAGGCCTATAGACCCATCGGGTAACAATAATGAAACCGATTCATTTTCTCAAAATCGAAGGCCGTAGCCTAGGCTATCTCACCCTCCTCACCCTGCTCGGTGCGCTCATCGCCATCGGTGGCCTGGCGGCGCTATATATGGAATACAACGGCCACCATGTGACTGGCATGAACAACCAGATCGTCTGGGGTACACCGCACATCTTCGCCGTTTTCCTTATTGTCGCTGCATCCGGCGCACTCAACGTTGCATCCATCGCCTCGGTATTCGGGCGTAGCCTGTACAAGCCTCTGGCCAGACTTTCAGGCCTGCTGGCGATTGCCTTGCTGGCCGGTGGTCTGGCGGTATTGGTACTTGATCTCGGTCGTCCTGATCGACTCATCGTGGCCATGACTTACTATAACTTCAAATCGATCTTCGCCTGGAACATCCTGCTATATACCGGCTTCTTCGCTGTCGTCGTCGTCTATCTGTGGATGATGATGGAGCGCCGCATGAACGAGTACACCAAAGCGGCCGGCCTGTTCGCATTTGTCTGGCGCCTCATCCTCACCACCGGTACCGGCTCGATCTTCGGCTTCCTGATCGCCCGCGCCGCCTATGGTAGCGCGCTGCTGGCGCCCATGTTCATCATCATGTCCTTCGCCTTCGGTCTGGCGCTGTTTATCCTGGTACTGATGGCCGCTTACGCCGGCACCGGTCGTGCTCTCGGTGACGAGATCCTGCGCCGCCTGAAGAATCTGCTGGGCGTATTTATCGCCAGTGTGCTGTATTTCGTGGCGGTCTATCACCTGACCAATCTCTACATAACGGCACACCACGACGTCGAGCGCTTCATCCTGCTGGATGGCGGCATCTACACGCAATTATTCTGGATCGGTCATATACTGATCGGTTGCGTGCTACCTCTATTCCTGCTCTATTCCCCCATGGGCAAGGTCCGTGGCGTGATTGCCGTGAGCGCGATCCTGGTTGTGCTGGGTGGCCTCGCGCAGATGTATGTCATCATCATCGGTGGCCAGGCCTACCCGTTGGAGATATTCCCCGGCATGCAGGTCAGCAGCAGTTTCTATGACGGCGTAGTGGCGCATTACCAACCCAGTCTGCCTGAGTTTCTATTAGGGCTGGGCGGATTCTCCTTGGCGCTCGGCATCACCGCTTTGGCCATCAAGATCCTGCCTTTCCTGCCCAACAGCCTGGCGGACAGCGCAGTCGATCCGCATCACACCAGCGGCGGCGCGGAAAGCCCCGGCGTACCGGCGTCTGCCTGAACACCCCTAAGCACCCCGCCCACGCGGGGTGCTGCACTGCGGAGGTTAGCGGCATGTTTAACCTGATAGTCTGTATCGGTATGCCAATATCTCACGCCGCATTGCAGCCTACCTAGCGCCCCCGGCAAGGGCACGTCGTTCACGACGACCTATTAAACATGCACCGCCTACTGATTTCCGCAGCCCATAAGTCCTCCGGCAAAACCACCCTCAGCATCGGTTTGTGCGCCGCATTGCATGCGCGTGGCTTAGCGGTGCAGCCCTTTAAGAAAGGACCGGATTTCATCGATCCCATGTGGCTGAGCCTGGCCAGCGGGCGGACATGTCATAACCTTGATTTTTATCTCATGGGTCACGATGAAATACTCGCCACCTTTGCCGCCAAATCTGCAAAGGCCGACATCAGCATCATTGAAGGCAACAAAGGGCTGTACGATGGCCTCGACCTGGATGGCAGCAACAGCAATGCAGCACTCGCCGAACTCCTGCAAACACCGGTGGTTTTAGTGATCGATGCGCGCGGCGTGACGCGCGGTATCGCACCCCTGATCCTGGGCTACCAGGCATTCGACCGGAATATCAACATTGCCGGCGTCATCCTCAATCAGCTCGGTGGATCCCGGCATGAGTCCAAATTGCGCGCAGTCATTGAACACTATACCAACGTCCCGGTCATTGGCGCGGTCCACCGGGATGAGCGTCTGGGCATCGTTGAACGCCACCTTGGCTTGATGCCCAGCAACGAGGCCGCACAGGCCAAAACCAAGATCGATACCATTGCGCGTTTAGTTGCGGAACAGGTCGACCTCGAGCGTGTACAGACGCTGGCGCGTCTAGCGCCGCAGCTACCCGCAGTCCCTGTTCACGCGGTTGCCCTCACCCCACCTATTCCCGCCGGGGCGCACGAAAACCGCGTGCGCCCGTTCGACGGCGCGGATGTCCACCGGACATCCGCGCCGACCCCGTCTCACCTCCCAGTGGGAGAAGGGGCTGGTGTAAGAATTGGGATCGCGCGGGATGCGGCCTTTGCATTCTACTACCCCGGCGACCTGGAGGCGCTACAAGCAAACGGTGCGGAATTAGTGCCCTTCGATACCTTGCGCGATACACAACTCCCGGATGTCGACGCCCTGTTCATTGGTGGTGGATTTCCAGAAGTCCACATGCAGTCATTGGAGGCCAACACCAGCCTGCGTCTGAGTATTCGCCAAGCCGTAGAAACTGGAATGCCGGTGTACGCCGAATGCGGCGGACTCATGTATCTGTCGCGCAGCTTGAGTTGGCGCGGACAACGCAGCGATATGGTCGGTGCATTGCCAGCCGATACGATAATGCATGCCAATCCACAGGGACGCGGCTATGTACGTTTGCGTGAGACTGAACTGCATCCCTGGCCGCGGACAGAGACCGAGGGCCTTGAACCCGAAGTACGAGCCCATGAATTTCACTACTCCCGATTGGAAAATCTGCCGGCCGATTTGCATTACGCTTATGAGGTACTGCGCGGAGCGGGGATAGACGGCAGTCATGATGGTATTATCTATAAAAATGTCCTGGCCTGTTACGCGCATATGCGGGACTTGACCGGTAATCGCTGGACCCATCGTTTTGTCGAGTTTATCCGGCAACATCGTGCCGGCCACAATGCCGCACGCAACGGCACGCAACCCGGGGCCTTGCCCGGCGACAAGACGCGCGTCAACAACTGAAGTGCAGAGGACTCACAATGATTACGATCACACCCAACGCCGCCAATCAGATACGCATAGCGGCCGTTCAGAACAACTCGGACGACATATTCCTGCGCCTTGCGGCCCGGCGTGAGGAAAGCGGTGCAATAGAATATGGCATGGGTTTCGATGAAATGGGTGGCACCGACGAACTCATCTCTTCCCAGGGCATCGATGTCATCATTGCCTCGTCCTGTGCCGACTTATTGAAGAATGCAACCCTGGATTATGTCGAAATCTCACCAGGGGATTTCCGGTTTATTTTTAGCAACCCCAATGACAAGTCACACAAGCCCACCAGCTCGCCGGATGATCAGTGACCGGGCGGGGGGCCTACCCGTTCTGTTCAACCTCGACATACGTAAGCGCATTAAGCCGGAAGCCGGCCCATGACGGCGGGATACCAAGAAATACCAGTTCTAACCGGTATTCTGCTATTATTCTCCGTCGTCAGACCCATTGAGGCATGTATCCGCTTCAAGTGGGAAAATAGGCCACTATCATACTCGGGCCCCACGCTATGGCATCCACCGACGAAAACACAGAATCGCGCCTGATCACGCACGATTGGGGCTCAGCGCCCATGCTGGGATGGTGGCGCGAGACACACAGGCTGCATTGGAGGCCGTTATTCGCCCCCCTCGTCTCGCTATTTGTACAACTCACACTCGCCGGCGTGGCCGGATTCCTGGCCCTGTCATTACCGGAATACTCCCTCCTCCTTTATTCTGCTCAGATTATTTTTATCCTGGGCGGCGTCGGCTGTATCGGCCTCACCCTGTGGCGCGTTAAACGCGAGCTGCTCGAGCCCTTGGCGGAATTGCGGCGCTGGGCCAAGCGCATGCGCGAAGGCGATTTGTCGGTACGTGTGCCGGTAACAGCCTCGGGTGAATTTACCGAGCTGGCGCGGGATATCAACGATCTGGGCGATGAGCTGCGTATGCTCAATCTGGAAATGACCAGCAAGGTGCGCAAACACACCCAGCATCTCTCGCACAAAACACGATCCCTGGAGATCCTCTATGACATAAGCTCCAGCCTCAATCGTTCGCGCAACCTGGACGAGCTCCTCGACAGCTTTCTCGACACCTGCATGGATCTGGTGGATGCCCGCGCCGTCGCTGTCCGGCTGCTGAACGGCAGCGGCCAGCTGCGCCTCATCGCGAGCCGCGGACTGGATCCGCAGGTTGTGGAAAGAGAAAAGCTTATGCCGGTGAATACCTGCTTGTGTGGCAACGTCGCTATCCAGGGCGGCGTGCATATACAAAAAGGCACTGCTGAATGCAGCAAAATCCTGGGGCAGACGTTTCTCGCTAACGATTGCCAGGAACTTGTGGTGGTGCCGTTGAAGTACCGCGAAGAAATCATCGGCGTCTATAACCTTATCCTAGACAAGCCCAGCTCCGACCTTGGCGATGAGGCGCGTGATCTGTTCATCAGTATCGGCAGACATCTCGCACTTGCCCTGGAAAAAACGCGTTTGGATGAAAACGCCCGACGACTCGCCATTATCGAAGAACGACACATGATGGGCAACGAACTGCACGACTCCCTGGCGCAGTCCATAGTCAGCATGCGGCTGCATATCAAAATGCTCGGTGAGATGCTATACCGAAAAGATATCAACAATGCACAACATGAGGTAAGGCGCCTGCACACTTCGGTCGAAGATGCCCATACCAGCCTGCGCGAGCTACTGGCTAATTTCCGCTCGCGCATGGACCAGCGTGGCCTGATCCCCGCTATCGAAGAGATGGTGCAGAATTTCAAACAGGAGACCGGTATCGCCGCCTACTTTCATAATGAGTGCAGCGAATTGACCCTCACCCCGGCACAGGAAATACAAGTCTTCCGCATCACCCAGGAGGCCCTGGCCAATATCCGCAAGCATAGCGACGCCATGACCGCGCGTATTATGCTGCGCAGCGACGATGGTGAGAACTACACCCTGCTGATTGAGGATGACGGCCTCGGAATGACGCCAGTGGAATCTTCACTGCGCGGCGAACACGTGGGTATTTCCATCATGCGCGAACGTGCGGAGCGCCTGCCAGGCAGACTGAGGATCGAGAGTGAACCGGGTGAAGGCACGCGTATCTGCCTGAACTTTTCTGCCCACTCGCCGCGCATCAGTATCGAGGATACCCGAGGATGAACGCTTGCGCTTATTGCTAATCGACGATCACGCATTGGTGCGCAAGGGACTGGAGCAGTTGCTCGAGAGCCGTGGCATCGAGGTCGTCGCCGCGGTCGGTACCGGCAGCGAGGGCATAGCCTGCGCACAAGAGCTATCCCCAGATATTGTGCTGCTGGACGTCAAAATGCCCGACATGAACGGTCTGGAAACACTGCGGCAGCTGCGCGCACAAGGTATCGATGTACCGGTTTTGATGCTGACCATGAGCCGCGATGAAGCAGATCTCCAGGCAGCACTGCGTGGCGGCGCGCAAGGCTATCTGCTCAAGGACATGGATCCGGAAGATCTGGTACCGGCTTTACAAGATGCCATGAAAGGCAATAACGTGGTGGCCAAAGAGTTGATAGGCTCCCTTACACGCATCGTCCAGGGACAACCGAGAAAAGATCTTCCACCTGGAACGCTGCTATCCGACTTGACGCCGCGCGAACAGGAAATACTGCGACATCTGGCCGAAGGACAAAGCAACAAGGGTATTGCGCGGGCACTGGACATCACCGATGGCACGGTAAAACTGCATGTAAAATCCATCTTGCGCAAGCTCGGTGTGCGCTCACGCGTCGAGGCCGCGGTCATCGCCGTCGAACACGGCCTCGGGCGTAAACAGCAAACATCCGGCTGATCACATCAAACATACCTTAACTCGCTCTAGCGTTCCGGCAAGAACCATTTTAACTGATCGTGTAAATTAACCACCGTGCCAACAATAATAAGTGTCGGTGGTTTAATGTCCTCCTTAGTGACCAGTTCTGGCAATGCTTGCAACGTGCTGGTAAAAACCCGCTGATTCGGCGTCGTGCCCTGCTGAACGAGTGCTACGGGCGTGGTGGCCGGTAGACCATGACTGATGAGCTCACGACAGATGGTCGGTACGCCATGCAGGCCCATATAGAAAACCACGGTCTGCTGGGGTTGCGCCAATGCCTTCCAGTTTAAATCCACGCTGCCGTCCTGCAGATGACCGGTGACAAAAACCACAGATTGCGAATGATCGCGATGCGTCAGGGGTATGCCACTGTAAGCGGCGCAGCCTGCAGCCGCCGTGATGCCCGGCACCACCTGAAATGGGATACCCTCTGCCGCCAACGTGGCGATTTCCTCACCACCACGACCGAAGATAAACGGGTCACCGCCTTTAAGGCGCACTACACGCTTGCCCTCTCGCGCCAGCCGTACCAGCAGATGATTGATCTCCTCCTGACGCAACGCGTGGTTGTTTCTTTCCTTGCCGACATATATACGTTCGGCATCGCGGCGCACCAGTTCCAAGACCGGCGGCGCCACTAATCGGTCATAGACCACTACATCCGCCTGCTGCATCAGGCGCAATGCACGGAAGGTCAATAGGTCAGGATCACCCGGCCCACCCCCCACCAGGTAAACTTCACCACGGTTGGGCGCGCCGCTTTCACTGTCGAGGGCCCTCTGCAAGGCCGTCTCCGCAGCGGCGTCCTGTCCGCTATAGACCATCTCTGCGATCGGCCCTTGCAGTATCTTTTCCCAGAAAATGCGTCGGTCCGCGGATCGGGTGAAGCGTTTTTTAACCTGATCGCGAAATTTCCCAGCCAGTGTCGCAAGACGTCCATAGGAAGCAGGGATCAGCGACTCCAGCCGCGCGCGCAACAGCCGCGCTAACACCGGCGCGGCGCCGCCACTGGATACCGCCAACACCAAGGGTGAGCGGTCGATAATGGCGGGCATGACAAATGAGCACAGCTCCGGGCTATCCACCACATTAACCAGAATGCGGCGTTCTGCGGCGGCCTGTGCGACCTCGCGATTGACGGCCTCGTCATCCGTCGCGGCAATGACGATGCTCGCGCCATCGAGATCGGTCGGCGCAAACTTCCCGGCACGATGGCTCAAGCCGCCCTGGGCCAGCTGTTGGGCCAGAGTCTCTCCGAGCTGAAGCGATATGACATGCACACTAGCGCCTGCCTGCAGCAGCAGCGCTACCTTGCGTGCCGCTACTTCCCCACCTCCCACCACGACACAGCGTTTGTTACGGACAGCGATAAAAATCGGCAGATAATCCATTGGCAACCTATAGTTAAGTTGTATTTTTACATATATATAACAACATGTTATGCAATAAATATAAACTACATTCTATACAACATGTTGAGTGTATACGCAGCGCGAATTGGCCCACCACAAGGCTATTTTAAGATAATCGTCAGCCCGCGTCAGAAAAATCTCAGGCCAACCTATTCGCTATTACGACAATAATTAGACATGGTCAGACACCCTGCAACGCCGACGCTCACCAGCAGGGCGTACCCCGGCATAGTCTTAGAAAATCTAGGTAACTACTCGGTGACACAAGTTTTGACCCGCAACACACGCAGCCTTCCGCCATGGCGGTTGTTGTGATAAATCGAATCATGACAGGAACGGCAGGTAGCAACAGAACTAGCGGGATATCACAACCTCAACAGAATAGAAAATGCAACAAGCGCGCCCCTGCGAACAGAGGATACCGACCTCTGGAGGCCACAGGCTGTATGCACTGCAATGAGTGTTACAACTTGAAACGGCTGACGACAGTCTGGAATTGACGGGATACCTTATGCAAGGTGCGTGTCGCATCGGTAGTCTGTTCTATAAATGCACTGTTTTCGCGCGCCATCCGTGCAATGTCTTCGACCCGAACAGTGATCTCATCGGTCGCCTCACTCTGGGCGCGTGTCGCGGATGCGATCCCCTGTATCATCTCGACCACATGTTTGACACTGTTGTTGATCTTCTGCAGGACGTCAACCGCTTGGCTCGCCTGCTGAACACCACTGGTCACCTGGCTACTGCCCCGCTCCATGGTTGACACCACGCCGCTGGTCTCCGCCTGTATGGTCGTGATCATTTCAGAGATCTCCGACGTTGCATTGGCAGTGCGTTCGGCCAGACTCCGCACCTCATCGGCGACAACAGCAAAACCCCGACCCTGCTCCCCGGCACGCGCAGCCTCAATAGCGGCATTTAGAGCCAGAAGATTTGTTTGTTCGGCAATACCTTTGATCACCTGGATAATCTGTCCAATCTGGTTGGAACGCTTTCCCAATGAGGCAACCAGCTGCGCGGATTCATTCACGGTGCGGGCGACTTTCTCGATCCCTTTAACGGCATCATTCACCACGATACGTCCCTGGTCCGATAAGTCACTGGCTTCACCCGCAGCCATCACAACATTCTCGGCTCGACCCGCGATATCTTTCACTGCCTGGTTCAATTCTTCAATCGATATGGCCGCGCTCGCGGCCTGATCGGTTTGTCCTCGGGAGATCTTTTGTACTTGCGTGGCGGTGTCCGATAACGTGCCGGCTGACCCTGCCACCTCGTCGGCTGAATTCCGTACCTGACTGATCAGCGCGGAAAAATCCTGCGCCATACGGTTGAAGGCACCCGCTACTTCGCCCAATTCGTCTTTGCTCTGGAGTGTAGCGCGCGCAGTCAGGTCGCCGTCGGCGAGTTTGAGGGCCGTCGATTCCAGTTTTGCGACACCACGACTGATGGAGCGAGTGATGACGAAACCAATGAGCACCGACAGAACCAGCCCAACGCCAATACTGGCCAGCGAAAAGACCTGAACACGGTTGGTGATCAATGTAATGCGATCGAACTCCTGCTTCGCCGCATTCACCTGATAGTTGATGAGCGCATCAATACCTGCAGAGGCATTGCTATACGCGGGGTCCATGACCTGCTTACGCAATGTGTCAGCCTTGTCGTTGGCCCCTTTTGTAAGCAGGTCCATCATGGGCAGCACACCCGTACGGCCAAAATTCAAACGCGCCTCAATAAAGGCATCGAGCAGGACCTTTTCCTCGGGTACCTGATGTTTCTCGCTATAAGGTTTGAGAATATTGTCAGTCTGGAAAATCTGGGTACGCACCCGATCCATGGCATCGACAATCTCAAAGGCGTCGGTTTCTTGACGCGCCGACAGTAACTCGAGCCGTATTTGCATCTGGTGACTGCGAATATCGTTGAGTTCGTTAATGGCGATCAAATGGTTGTTATAAACACTCGCCAGCGCGTTCTTC
>JAYUFH010000443.1:0-9323 GCA_043738765.1 Pseudomonadota bacterium
TCCAAGCTACTCGAAGTCAACATCAAGCGCGGTGGCAAGGAATACAAAATCAGCTTTGCCAGCGGCGAGAAAAAAAGCGAGCTCAAGGTGGTGGGCAGCGCCGGGCGCGCCCACGGCACCATGGTGCGCTTCTGGCCGGAGGCGAAGTTCTTCGACACCATCAAGTTCAACGTGCCGCGTCTCAAGCACGTGCTGCGCGCCAAGGCGGTGTTGTGCCCTGGCCTGCACGTCACGTTTGTGCACGAGGCGGATAGTAAAGACGACGAGGAATGGCAGTACCAGGACGGGCTCAAGGATTATCTGCTGAGCGAGCTCGGCGACAGCGCGATGATCCCGGAGGAGCCATTCGTCGGTCACATGAAGGGCAATGACGAGGAGTGCGACTGGGCCGTGGTGTGGTTGCCGGAGGATGGTGAGCCCATCATCGAGAGTTACGTCAATCTGATTCCCACGGCGCAGGACGGCACCCACGTCAACGGTTTCCGCACCGGGTTGACCGAGGCCCTGCGCGAGTTCTGCGAGTTCCGCAACCTCCTGCCGCGCGGTGTGAAGCTGGCGCCGGAGGATGTGTGGGGCAAGGCGAGTTATGTGTTGTCCCTCAAGATGCGCGACCCGCAGTTCACCGGCCAGACCAAGGAGCGCCTGACCTCGCGCGATGCCGCCGCCTTTGTCGGCGGTGTCACCAAGGATGCCTTCGGCCAGTGGCTGGCGCAGCACGTGGCCGATGCCGAGCGCATTGCGCAGTTGGCCATCGACAACGCCCAGACGCGCCTGCGTGCCGGTAAGAAGGTGGAGCGCAAGAAAATCGCCAGCGGTCCGGCCCTGCCGGGCAAGCTCGCCGATTGCAGCAGCCAGGACCTGTCGCGCACCGAGTTGTTTCTGGTGGAGGGCGATTCCGCCGGCGGCTCCGCCAAACAGGCGCGCGACCGGGTGTTTCAGGCCATCATGCCGCTGCGCGGAAAAATATTGAATACCTGGGAAGTGGACTCCGGCGAAGTGCTGGGCTCACAGGAAGTGCACGACATTGCCGTGGCCCTGGGTGTGGATCCGGGTTCCGACAAGCTGGACGGCCTGCGTTATGGCAAGGTGTGCATCCTGGCGGACGCGGACTCCGACGGCGCGCACATCGCCACCCTGTTGTGCGCGTTGTTCATGCGCCACTTCAAGCCGCTGGTGACGGCGGGCCATGTGCACGTCGCCATGCCGCCGCTGTTCCGCATCGACGCGGGCCAGGAAGTGTATTACGCCTTGGACGAGGCGGAGAAGAAAGGCATGCTCGACCGCATCGCCGCGGAGAAACCCCGTGCCAAGATCAGCGTCACGCGCTTCAAGGGCCTGGGCGAAATGAATCCGCTGCAGCTGCGTGAGACCACCATGGACCCGAACACCCGCCGTCTGGTGCAGTTATCCATCGAACCCGGCGACAACACCAACAAGATTATGGATATGATGCTGGCGAAGAAACGCGCGCCCGATCGCAAGGCCTGGCTGGAAAAGAAGGGCGACAAGGCGGAAGTGATTTGAAAAATGCAGGGCAGGTTACGCCTGGGGAGCTTTTGAACAAGCGGTATAAGCTGTCACGCTACGTCCCCTCTCCGTGCGGGTTATGCCTCCCCGAAGGGGGCTGTGGGAGAGGGAACTTGTTCAGGGGTTTTCTGGCGGCAGTGGTAGGGTGGGCATCGCCCACCAGCGCAATTTAAAAAGGCTTCAAGACACAACGGTGGGCACGGCCCACCCCACGGTAAAGGTAAGCAATGGCCAAGAAGCCACCGAGTAAATCCAAGGCAGCAAAAAAGAAACCCGCCGGCCAGCGCCTGAAGTCGCAGCCGGTGGACGCGCGCCCGCGCATCATCGACGTCGAGCGCCTGCCCATGGCGACCTTCACCGAGAAGGCCTACCTCGATTATTCCATGTACGTGGTGCTGGACCGTGCCCTGCCCAACATCGCCGACGGCCTCAAGCCGGTGCAGCGGCGTATTATCTACGCCATGTCGGAACTTGGCCTCAGCGCCAGCTCCAAGCACAAAAAATCCGCGCGCACCGTGGGTGACGTGCTCGGCAAGTTCCATCCCCACGGTGACACCGCGTGTTACGAGGCCATGGTGCTCATGGCGCAGCCCTTCAGCTATCGTTATCCGCTGGTGGACGGCCAAGGCAACTGGGGCTCGCCGGACGATCCCAAGTCCTTCGCCGCCATGCGCTACACCGAGTCGCGCTTGACGCAATTCTCCCAGGTGCTGTTGTCGGAGCTCACTCAGGGTACGGTGGACTGGCTGCCGAATTTCGACGGCACCCTGGACGAGCCGCGCGTGATGCCGGCGCGTCTGCCGCACGTGCTGCTCAACGGTACCATGGGTATTGCCGTGGGCATGGCCACGGATATCCCGCCGCACAACGTGAAGGAAATCGCCTCGGCCTGCGTGCACCTGCTGGAGAAGCCGGACGCCTCGGTGGCGGAGCTGTGCAAGCACGTGAAGGGCCCGGACTATCCGACGGAAGCGGAGATCATCACGCCCAAGGCGGAGATCCGCGCGATCTACCAGACCGGCAACGGCTCGATCCGCGCCCGCGCCCGCTGGGAAAGCGAAGACGACAACATCATCATCACCGCGTTGCCGTATCAGGTGTCGGGCTCCAAGATCCAGGTGCAGATCGCCGACCAGATGATTCAGAAAAAGCTGCCCATGGTTGAGGATTTCCGCGATGAGTCCGACCACGAGAACCCCACGCGCCTGGTGATCGTGCCGCGCTCCAACCGCGTTGATCGCGTGGAGCTGATGGCGCATCTGTTCGCCACCACCGATCTCGAACGTTCCTATCGCGTGAATCTCAATATGATCGGCCTCGCCGGCCGGCCGCGGGTCTACAACCTCAAGGACCTGCTGACGGAATGGCTGCAGTTCCGTACTGAGACCGTACGCCGGCGCCTGCAACACCGCCTCGACAAGGTATTGGCGCGCCTGCATATCCTCGATGGCATGCTCATTGCCTACCTCAATCTGGATGAGGTGATCCGTATCATCCGCACCGAGGATGAACCCAAGCCGAAGTTGATGAAGCGCTTCAAGCTCACCGAGATCCAGACCGACTACATCCTCGACACGCGTTTGCGCCACTTGGCCAAGCTGGAGGAGATGAAGATCAAGGGTGAGCAGAAAGAGCTGGCCGAGGAACGCGACGGACTGGAGAAGGTGCTGGGTTCCAGCACCCGCTTGAAGAACACGGTGCGCGACGAGATCATCGCCGACGCGGAAACCTTCGGCGATGCGCGCCGCTCGCCCATCGTCGAACGCGAGGCCGCCAAGGCCATCGATGTAACTCAGTTGTTGCCGACCGAACCCATCACGGTGATCCTGTCGGAGAAGGGTTGGGTGCGTTCCGCCAAAGGCCACGAGATGGATCCCGCCGCGATTGCCTATAAGGCTGGTGACGGTTACCAGCAGGCGGCGCGCGGCATGAGCAATCAACCGGTGTTATTCCTCGACTCCACCGGACGCACCTATTCCATGCCGGCGCACAAGCTGCCCTCGGCGCGCGGCCTGGGTGATCCACTGACGGCAACCTTCAACCCGCCGCCGGGCGCGAGTTTTGTCGGCGTCATGATGGGTCAGCCGGAGGATTTGTATTTGCTGGCGAGCGATGCCGGTTACGGCTTCATCGCCAGACTCGAGGACCTCATTGCCAACAAGAAGGCCGGCAAAGGCGTGATGAAAGTATCGAAAGGCGCCAAGGCGCTACCGCCACAGCGGGTCCAGAACCTGGACGAAGATTGGATCGCCGCCGTCACCACCCAGGGCCATCTGCTGGTGTTCATGCTGGCGGAGCTGCCGCAAATGCCCAAGGGCAAAGGCGACAAGATCATTAATGTGCCAAGCGCCAAGGTGGCAAGTCGCGAAGAATTCATCGCCGGAGTCGCCGTGTTCCAGGAAGGGCAGGCGCTCGTGTTGCGCACCGGTAAGGGCGAACTCAAACTGAAGGCCGGTGTCGAGATTGACCACTATGTGGGCGAGCGGACCTTGCGTGGGCTGAAGCTGCCCAGGGGGCATCAGGAAGTGAAGCGTATTGACACCGAAGTGAAGAAGTAGATAACACGCCGCCGTCCAGCTGTCATGCTGGGCGGCAGACTGCCTGAAGTGCGGGAGCAAGCCACCCCACTTCAACATGCATCCCTCCACGACGTGAGCCACTCCATGATGCCGCGCAAGAAAAAAGACGAACTCACCGCACTGCGGAATCTTGGACCAAAGTCCGCGACCTGGCTGCACGCAGTAGGCATTCATACCCGCGCGGACCTGGAGCGCTTGGGTGCGGTCAGGGCCTATCTGCAGGTCAAGCGCGGCGGATTTAATGCGACCTTGAATCTGCTCTATGCCCTGGCAGGTGTGCTGCTGGATGTGCGTTGGAACAAATTACCCCAGGACGAGCGCAGCCGGCTCATTCTGGAAGTGGATGCGATAGAGGAAGCACAGAAAAAGAAGAAGTAGAGTGCGACCCGAATGGCACTTGCTTAAAACCTTGAGTCTGTAGGGTGGGCATTGCCCACCAGCGGAAGCGCATCGTCGCCCCATGCGGTGGGCATTGCCCACCCTACGAACTGCTGTTTACCGCATGGTAAGACGTACCATGGCCTACCGGGGATCGGGGAAGAGATGATGCATCACTTCGATTTCTGCTCGTCCTGACTTACTCGCTGAGTTTGCGTCTCGAGCAACAGGGTGATCTCCTCCGCCGGCAGCGGCTGACTAAAGAGCAGACCTTGCATCAGGTTACAGCCGCGGGCACGCAGGAAGTCGCGCTGTGCCTCGGTCTCCACGCCTTCGGCGATGACGTCGAGCTTGAGACTTTGGGCGAGCACGATGATTGCGGCCGTAATGGCGCTGTCGTCCTCATCCCCTGGAATGTCGTGCACAAAGCTGCGGTCTATCTTGAGGGTGTCGATGGGGAAACGGCGCAGATAGCTGAGGGACGAATAGCCGGTACCAAAGTCGTCGATCGCCAGACGCAGACCCATGGTCTGCATCCTATCCAGGGTGGCCATGGTGCCGGCGGCATGTTGCAGCAGCAGGCCTTCGGTGATTTCGAGTTCCAGCAGGTGTGGATTGCAATTCAGAATTTTCAGATTACGTTCCAGCGTGCCGGTCAGGTGGTCCTCCGCCTGGAACTGGCGTGGCGACAGATTGACGGACATACGCAGTTGCGGCCAGCCGGCGAGGTGCCAGAGACGCAGTTGTGCGCAGGCCGTGTCCAATACCCATTGCCCAGCCGGCACGATCAGGCCAGTCTCTTCCAGCAACGGGATGAAGTCACCCGGCAAGACCAATCCGAAGTCTGGATGCTGCCAGCGGAGCAACGCCTCAACGCCGATGATGCCGCCGCTTTCGGCATCGAACACCGGCTGGTAATGCAGGCGTAGCTCGTTGCGTTCAAGCGCATGACGCAGGCTGGACTCCAGGGTCAAGCGCTCGAAGGCTCGTGCGCTCATGTCGGCTGAGTAGAATTGGTAGGTATTCTTGCCGAGATCCTTGGCACGGTACATGGCGATGTCAGCATGCTTGAGTAGAGTGGAGGAATCTTCACCATCATTCGGGTACAGGCTGATGCCGATACTGGCGGTGATGTACAGGCGTTGATCGTCGATTTCAAACGCCGGTATCAGCGCATTCAGGACTTTCATCGCAACGCCGCGGATGTCGTTCTCGCTGGCAACGTCATCCAGCAGGATGACGAACTCATCGCCGCCGAAACGCGCCACCGTGTCTCCTGCGCGCACGCTGGTGCTGAAGCGTGTGGCGAGCTGTTGCAGCAGCAGGTCACCGGTCTCGTGACCGAGGGTGTCGTTGATGGTCTTGAAGCGATCCAGATCGACAAACAGCAGTGCCACGATGCGCTTGTGCCAACGCGCACGCGCCAGTGCCTGTTTCAGCCGATCGAGCAACAGCACGCGGTTAGGTAGCTCGGTCAGGGCATCGTGCTGCGCCATATACTGCAAGCGTTCCTGGGTCTGCATGCGCTCCGTCACGTCCTTGCCGGTGGCGATGAAATGCGTCACATGCTCGTCGCTGTCCTTGAGCGGTGTAATGGTCTTTTCCTCGTAGTACAGATCACCACTCTTGTGGCGGTTGATGAACACATCGCTGAATACCTGACCCGCCAGGATCGTCTGCCAGAGTTTCTCGTGGAATTGCGCCCCCTGTTTGCCGGATTTTACCAGACGCGGTGTTTGACCTATGACCTCGGCCTGGGTGTAGCCGGTCATGTGTTCAAACGCCGGATTGACATACTCGATCACACCATTGCGGTTGGTGATGGTGACGGCGTCGGCGATTTGTTCGATGGCGCTGGAGAGTTTGAGCATTTGCGCATCGGTGCGCCGGCGCTCGCTGATATCGAGCATAAACACCAGGCCGGCGGGTTCGCCCAGCCAGGTGGTTTTTGCCGCGCTGATCTCAACCGCCACCTCCCGTCCCTGTTTTGTCAGGAGCAGGGCTTCATACACATTCGTCGCAGGTTTTCCTTCCATGCGTTCACGGAAGCGGGTCACTATCTTGTCATAGTCGCTGGGGTGTACCAGTTCCTTGATCCCGGTGGCGCGGAACTCCTCCAGGGTATAGCCCAGCAATTTTAACAGCTGGTTGTTGGCGAATACGTGTTTCCCCTGATAGTTCACTGAAATACCGACATTAGCGTTTTCGGTGAGTGCACGAAAATTGGCTTCGCTTTCGGCCAGGGCTTTTTCGGCGCGTTTGCGTGCCTCCATCTCCTCCTGTCCTTGCAGTGCGAAGCCGATATCCTCGGTCAGATCTTCAAGCAGCGCGATCTCGTCCTGGTTGAATGCGCCGTGCTTATCGGAATACACGCTGACCGCGCCGATGATCTCCCCGGCAACACGCAGGGGGATCGCAGCGGAGCAGCGATAGCCATAGGCGAGCGCCATCTTCCGCCATGGCGCGAAATCCGAATTAAGCTCGGTGTCCTGATTGATTGCCGATCGGCCTTCGCGTATCGCCGTGCCGGTCGGCCCCTGTCCTAAGGGCGTGGTATCACAGCGTATGACGGTGTTCTTCAGGTAATCCTCGGCAGTCCCTGCGTAAGCCACGGGCTGGACCGTTCCGTCGGAGAAATCGGCCAGACCGATCCAGGCCATGCGGTACTCGCCATGCTGCACGAGTACCTGGCAGGACTGGGTAAGCAGTCCCTGGCGCGTGCGCTCGCGCGCCGTCAACTGGTTGATCTCGCTGGTGGTGCGCAGCAGGCGGTTGAGCTGCAGGATACGCTGTTCCGTCTGTATGCGTTGGGTGATATCGGTGACCATGGCGAAGGCGCCGGCGTACTGACCGTGCGCGTCCATCAATGGCACCGAATTGAGCAGTGTATAGACCTGGCTGCCGTCCTTGCGCCGAAACGTGAAATCGTGCTGTTCGGCGATGCCTCGGCGGTGCTGTTCAATATCGCGTGCGGCGATGGCCTTGGCCTCTTCGTCCATGAAGGCGAACAGCGTCTGGCCGCGCATCTCGTTCATCGTGTAACCGAGCATGTCAGCCATCATCTGGTTGACAAAGGTCGTGCGATTGTCGGCATCGACTTGCCAGATACCTTCTTGGGCAGTTTCCACGATGGTGCGAAAACGGACCTCGCTCGCGCGCAGCGCTTGTTCTGCATGCACGCGTTCCAGTTCGGCCGTGGCACGGGCGGCGAAGATCTGCAGTGTGGAGGCGACACGCTTGTGTTGTTCGACCGGCCGACGGAACAGCACCGCGATGAGGCCTAACGCCTGCCGGTTGGAATCGGACAATGGCGTGCCGACGTACGCCTCGATCCCCATCTCAACGAGCATGTGATCCGTGGGGAATTGCGCCTGCACCCCTTGTGGGTAGGAGCAGGTTTGGCGGCCCACCACGTTTTCGCACGGCGTGCCTGCCAATGGGTAGTCGAAGTTGGGGACGGGTTGCCCGCTGGCATTCACGGCGATGGTGCGTATTCGTTCACTGCTGCCTGGCACCAGCTCACCCATGAATGCGAAGTCTGCCTCCAGGGTCATCGCCAGGTGGGCTACCAGCGAATGGAAGAACGACTCGCCGACGCTGGCGGAAACCCCGTGGGCAATTTGCAGCAGGTCTTCCTCGGCGCGCCGGCGATCGGTCAGGTCGCGGAACACGGTGACCCGTACCTGGCGGCCCAGATACGTCGCTTGCCGGCCGTGCAGCTCCAGGGGGAAACGCGTGCCGTCGGCGCGTTGCCCGATTACCTCGTAGGATTCTTCGAAATCGGTGCGGATGTGTTGCAGGACTGTTTCCTTGAATTCGGTGGCGCAGAAATCCAGCGGGCTACGGCCGATGAGGTCGTTGCGCGATGCGCCCAGGATAGCCGCGCCGCGTTCGTTTATATCGATGATGTTCCCGCCCACGGCAACCACGATGCCTTCGAACGAGACTTCGGCCAGGCTGCGAAACCGTTCCTCGCTGGCGGCGAGCTCCGCATAGCGCTCCTGTTCCAGGCGATTGCGGTGCCAGCGATGCAGCAGCAACAAGGCCGACACCATGACGATGAAGATCGGTACCGCCGCCGGCTCATTCGCCGGCGGGTTGATGCCCAAGGCGGGGAGCCCCAGGGCAACAACCAATAACATGATCAGGGTGGTGATGACCGCGCCAGTTTTTTTGAATAGCAGCGACGCGAGAAAAAGGCTCAGAAACAGAAAGGCGTAAGCAAACGCCACATGTGGCCGCGTGATCACCGCCGCGAAACACCCGGCGGCGGTCACGCCGACGGCGAGCACCGCGCCGGACAGGTAGTAGCCGGCACGCGCCAGTCCATAGGCGGGGATCAGGCAAACGATGGCAATGGCGAACGCGACGAAGGTAGGTCCAAAACCCGGAACGAGGGCGAGCTGCAGGCAAATGGAAGCGAAGCCAAGGGGGATCAGCAGCAGCAACATGCCCGAGAGCAGGCGGATCTGGCGGGCGCGTTCGGCATCGGTAACCACCAGGGGGGCATCGGTCCATCGTTGCCAGACATGCACCAGCCCAGTCATTAACCCGCTGCCCCTGGTTCTGGCAGCGACTGACTTACCTGTTTGATTATCCTTGAGCCGTGAGCTCTTCATCGCTTCCCGGTTCCTTGTTTCGCCAGCGTATTTGGCTTAATGAATAGCAATCAGCCCGGAGCGGGATGCTGGCGTCCGTGCGGCAGCGGCTATCTGGCATCCCGCGCGTGGCGGCGGTTATTGAGACCGCGTCGCGCATACGGCATTATGTCTGCATAATGATCGAAAGCGCTATTCCTTTATGTCCGTCTAAGTCCGTCATTCCCTGCATCGATATAGT
>JAYUFH010000444.1:0-3530 GCA_043738765.1 Pseudomonadota bacterium
AACCCAAGGTGCCGGGCTACCTGGTTTGCCCGCAAGGGATGCTGACAAATTCGGCAGCACCCCTATCCAGGCGTACCGCCGTAAGTTGCCCACCCCACAGGCAGCCGCTATCCAGTGCGACAACATTATCGGCCCGCCACAGCCCCAGGGCGGACCAATGCCCAAACACAATGCGTGCATCGCGGGACCGCCGCTGTGGAACCTGGAACCAAGGCAAAAATGGCGCGGGCTGGGTGCCGGGTGGCCCACTGGCGCGTAACAGCATGTGCCCTGCGGAGTCGCAGTAACGCAGACGCGTGAAGATATTAATAATCACGCGCAGCCGATCATATCCAGCCAGGGCATTGTCCCAGCGGTCCGGTTGGTCGCCGTACAGGGTGTCGAATAAATCATTGGATGCCGACGCTCTAATGGCGGCCTCCGCCTCCCGCGCGTAGGTCTTGGCCTGGTCCAAAGTCCACTCTGGCACAAGCCCGGCATGTACCATCGCATACCCAAGGCCGGCATCATGATGCAAAAGAGGGCGCTGGCGTAACCAGGCCAGCAATGGCTCGCGATCTTCAGCGAAAAGTATGTCCTCCAGGGTGTCACTGGGCCGCACTTTGACCTTGCCCGCGGCCACCGCCAGCAGATGCAGATCGTGGTTGCCGAGCACCACGACCGTTTCTGGCAGCGTCATGACAAAACGCACTACCTCGGCGGACCGCGGACCGCGGTTTACCAGGTCACCGACCAGCCACAACCTGTCCTGTACAGGGTCAAAACGCAGCGTATCGAGGAGCAGGCGCAACGCAGAATAGCAGCCCTGAATATCGCCAATGGCATAGACCGCCATGATTCAATCCAATACAAGCTGTTTATGCAGCCTGACGGTGGCGCGCACCAGGGCGTCGGTAATGCCAGGCTCGCTCACGGAGTGCCCTGCATCCGGAATGATCTCGAGTTGTGCCTGCGGCCAGGCGAGATGCAGGTCCCAGGCACTTTCCATGGGGCAACACATATCGTACCGCCCCTGGATAATAAATCCGGGTATGGTGGCGAGGCGGCGGGCGTCGCGCAGTAGCTGGTTTTCAGCGAGAAAGGCCTGATTGACGCAGTAATGCGCCTCGATGCGCGCCAGGCTCATGGCCAAATGTGGGTTGCTGAAAAAATCGATGACTGAGTGATTCGGTGTAAGGGTTGCGGTACGCCCCTCCCACACGGACCAGGCCTTAGCCGATGCCATGCGCGCGATGTCGTCACCGCCCGTGAGGTGGCGGTAGTGGGCACGGACCAGGTCGTGGCGCTCGGGTTCCGGGATGGGGGCGACAAAATCCTGCCAGTAATCCGGAAATACCTGGTTCGCCCCATCCTGATAGAACCAGCGGATCTCCCGGGGCCGCATGAGAAAAATACCACGCACAATCAAACCGAGCACACGCTCAGGATAGGTCTCAGCGTAAACTAGGCTCAGGGTCGACCCCCATGAGCCGCCAAAGAGCACCCAACGGTCGATGTCGAAAAACCGGCGTATGGCTTCCATGTCCGCCACCAGGTCTTGCGTGGTGTTGTTGTCCAATGATGCATGGGGCCGCGAACGCCCCGCCCCGCGCTGGTCGAACAGGATAATCCGATAGTGTGTGGGATCGAAAAAACGCCGATGTTTATCGTCACAGCCCGCCCCCGGGCCGCCGTGCACGAACAGCACCGGAACTCCCCGGGTGTTCCCGGATTCCTCGACATAAATCTGGTGTCCGCCCCCCACCGAAAGGGTGTGAACGCGGTTCGCCTTGATCTCGGGGTAGAGTTTGAGCATAGGTCGCCGGGTCAGAAGGACGCCGCCTCTGCTTGCAGATAGGCCAGGCTGATCAAGTGTCCGAGACTTGCGTCGAACATGGCCCATTGATGGTAGGCAGACAGGTCAGCGTTGACCTTATCCTTCATATTGAAATCACTCAAGCCTTGGGCATAATACTTCGACACCGATCCGTACAGCATCGAGAGAAATGCGCGGTAGGCCAGCGGGACTTCACGCCCGCCACTTTGGCCATGACCGGGAACGAAATGCACCGCCTTAGTATTCAGTGCGATATCAATCGCGGCTATGTTGCCCTTGAAGTCACCCTCATCCAGGCGCGCAACGCGTTGTGTCACCACCACATCACCGAGGAACATGAGCTTCTCTTCCACGACTTCCAGCATCAGGTCACCATCGGTATGCGCCTTGCCGCTGTGGTACACCCGGAAATGGCGATCCCCCAGGCGCAGCATATCGTTATTTTCAAGGGCGGTGCTGGGAAGCACAAGGCGAGTGCCCATGGTGGCGCCCGTGGTCAGGGTCAGCATGGTTTTCAGCCAGGCTTCGCCCTGCGTTTCGGCCTCGGCGATCATATTCGGGTGCGCATAAATCACCGCATTGGGGTAGGCATCGTGAATAGCCTGGTTGCCCAGCCAGTGGTCGCCATGGATGTGGGTATTGAAGACGGCGATGACCGGTGACGGCGTCGTTTTGGCGATCTTGTCCAACAGCATATGTCCAACCTGCAGACTCGACCCCGGATCGACGACCACCACACCTTTGCTGGTGAGCACAAAGGCCGGGTTGTTGATGAAGCCCTGATTTTTCTTGTTCGGCTCCTCATTCGGACCATAGATAACGTAAACCCGATCGGTAAGCTGCTTAAGCGGGTAATCCCGCGCGATGGGGGGCGCTTCAGACTTGGAACAAGACAACAGCGCAAAACTTACCGCGATAAGTATCCATCGTGAAAAATAATCCATGGCGATCTCCAACCCAAAACGCAAAATTTTTGTAGCACACAGTATACCCGATGAAGCGCGCAGGAGCAGTTGACGGGCAATCCGCAGTGGCAAGGCACGAAGAATCACGCTATTCTCCCCGGTTTTTAGGCCGCGCCAGGTTCAAGCCATGTCAGTCGAGATCACCCGTGAGGTCGCCCGTCGCCGGACCTTTGCCATCATTTCCCACCCGGATGCGGGTAAAACCACATTAACTGAAAAGCTTCTGCTGTTCGGCGGCGCCATTCAGCTTGCCGGGAGCGTCAAGGGCCGTAAGGCGGCGCGTCACGCCACCTCCGACTGGATGGAGATGGAAAAGCAGCGCGGGATTTCCGTCACATCATCGGTGATGCAGTTTCCTTACAAAGACCACATCGTCAACCTGCTCGACACCCCGGGGCATGAGGACTTTTCCGAGGACACCTATCGCACCCTCACCGCCGTGGACTCGGCCCTGATGGTAATCGATATCGCCAAGGGCGTAGAAGACCGCACCATCAAGCTTATGGAGGTATGCCGGCTGCGTACCACGCCCATCACCACCTTCATCAACAAGATGGACCGCGAGGGGCGCGATCCCATGGAAGTGTTGGACGAAGTGGAAAAGGTGTTGAATATCCAATGTGCGCCAGTAACCTGGCCCATTGGCATGGGCAAGCGCTTCAAGGGTATTTATCACCTGCACACCGAGTCCGTGCACCTGTACTCACCGACCCACGGCGGCAAGATCAATGTGGGCGAAGTGATCGAAG
>JAYUFH010000445.1:0-3529 GCA_043738765.1 Pseudomonadota bacterium
TACCGCGTGGGTAAATTCCCCTTCGCCGCCAGCGGTCGCGCCAAGGCCGCGAACGACACCACCGGTTTCATCAAGGTCCTGGCGGACGCCGACACCGACCGTTTGCTCGGTGTGCACATGATCGGCGCGCACTGTTCGGAGCTTATCTCCCAGGCGGTCATCGCTATGGGCTTCGGCGCGAGCAGTGAAGATATAGGCATGACCATGTTCGCCCATCCCACCCTGACCGAGGCCTTGCACGAGGCGGCGCTCGCGGTGCACGGGCGCGCCATCCACATCGCGCAACCGAAAAAACGTTGAAGCGCTAAACATAACGGCGCTGGCATCACGCCCATGCGCCTTGTCGGAACCACGCCACTAGACTAGGCTGAAGCTATGAAAAAAATTCTACGTGTGACGATTTGCCTGCTATTGCTGCTGCCAGTGGTGGCGTCTGCGGTCAAACTTTATAAGTGGGTGGATAAAGACGGCAAGGTCACGTATCAGGAACTCCCACCACCGGCAGACGCCAGCAAGGTGGAGGAAAAGGATATCAATCCGGACGCGAATGTCATTCAGGCCGGGCGGCCCGCGTCGAGTACGCCCCCGTCCCGCGGACGCAGCGCGGGTAACGGGCAACAGCCGCTCGACGACAGTACCGATATCCCGGAGAAGGCGTCTTTGCCTGCCCCCGTATTGCAACAGGGTGATTTGCCTAGCGGCCAAGCGGCGAATCCGTTGCCCCCACGCGAGCCGCCACCGGCTTTGGCCCCCCCGGCAGCGCTTGCGCCGCCACCAGTACTGCCACCGCCTCCGGTCCAACCACCACCACCGGCGCTGCCACCACCACCACCCGGTGGGGTACGCTGAGTCCAGGCAACTGCAAGGTTGTATCGCGCTTCCAATTCGTTGTCGCCTGGCAATGCAATATCGGGCCCGGCTGCATCGAGGGGCTAGGCGATGGTGCGTCGTGCAGGCCAAATAAAATATGGGACTGAAAATGAAAGCGTTGACCATGACAAAATACGTATTCTTAAAACTATTACCACATACCATGTGCGAGGCGCAGCATGATTACTATTTTTTCCAAACCCAATATTTTATTGCGCCTCGAAGGCCTGGCGCTTCTGGCCCTGGGTCTGGTGCTTTATACGGAGCTGGGCTACAGCTGGCCGCTGTTCTGGTCACTCCTGCTGCTGCCGGATATCGCGCTGCTCGCTTATCTGTTGAATAAGGAAGTGGGTGCCCTGGCCTACAACATCACCCATGCCAAGTTGCTGCCGTCCATGCTGGCGGTGATCGCCCTGGTCCTCGGTCACCCGGGCGCCCTGGCCGTCGCCATCATCTGGTTTGTGCACATCGGGGCGGATCGGTTTTTCGGGTATGGGTTGAAATATACCCAGGGATTTAAATTCACCCACCTGGGCACGCTCGGCGGGAAAAAAGACGCGTCGGAGAAATATTCGCTGCCGACCTTCTGTGGAAAATAACCAGCGCGGTTGCAGGCAGGCCTTGCGTATTTCGCTGTCCAGGCCCCGTGATCTTTATCAAGGCAGCACGCTACTCGCACTACTCAAACGCGACGCGCATTTATGCAACCCATCGATGTAGAGCGTTACCTGCACGAACACATCCCGTTATCCGGCGCCATGGGGGTGCGGGTTTTGTCCGCCAGCCGGGAGGTCGTGCGGCTTGGCGCGCCCCTCGCGCCCAACATCAACCACCGCGCCACGGTGTTTGGCGGCAGTGCGTCGGCGCTGGCTATACTCGCAGCGTGGACGTTGCTGCATGTCCGGCTCAAGGAGGAAGGGATTGCCGCCAGACTGGTTATCCAGCGCAACAGCATGGACTACGAACAACCCATGCCCGATGGCTTCACCGCCGAGGCGTGTTCCCCGGCTGACGCGGTGTGGGAGAAATTCATCAAGACGCTGCAACGCAAGGGTCGTGGACGGATCGAGGTAACGTCGCAGTTGGCGTGCCGAGGGGAAAGGGCCGGCGAGCTGCATGGGGAGTTCGTTGCCTTCAGGCTGTGAGTGAAAATACCGGGCCCTTCGGGCCCGCAACGGCCAGGCGCGCGCCTGATGTCCCGCTTCAGGGTGGTGCGCGATTACACCCGCATATGGTGGAGATGCAGCAACGCATGCAACAGGCATTGCGCCTGTGGGAAGACATGCCCATGCAGAGACCGGGAGACAACAGCGTTTGCCATTTGATCGATCGTGCCAGTCAGCTGGAATCTTGACGTGTGCGTCGCACACAGGTTTTAGCATGGCTGGCTGGGTGTGTGGCCCGGGGAATTGAGGGTGCACCCTGCGCGCTGACACGCAACATTAACCAGGAGGTGCTGAATGTGGGAAGGTATGGGTGGTAGTGGCTGGATGGGCGGAGGTTGGCTGGGCATGGTCGTGTTTTTGGTTTTGATCATCCTGGTCGTCACCGCACTGGTGAAATGGTTGTCCGACAGGAATCCCGGATCGGGCAGCGAAGAGACGCCGCTGCAGGTGCTGAAGAAGCGCTACGCGCGCGGTGAGATCGACGAAAAGGAATTCGAGCGTAAGAAGCGTGACTTGGAAAGTTGAGGTCGCGTTGTGCAGGTCTCACAAAAGAGGTAAGCCGGAGCGGCAGTGTCCGGCGATGGGCGCGTAACCAGTAATGGAGACGCGGGCAACTTACACGGAGATTTCCCTTCACTAACAGTATATTTAAAGGAGCAATAGCATGAGCAAAACAACACGACAAAAGATATTCGGCAGCGCCTTGCTGGTTGCCGGCCTGACGCTGGCGTTGGCCGCCGGCGCGCAGAATGGCGATATGAAGCACGACCACGCCGCAGGCGATGGCATGCAGCAGATGTCGGGCATGATGCATGATAGTGCCGGACAGATGATGAATATGTCCGGCGACATGTCCAAAGGCACTATGGGTGCGGCGCAGCAGAAACAGATGGGAGAACGCATGCGCACTATGTCGGAGATGATGGAGAAAATGTCGGGCATGATGGGCAACGGCATGGGCATGGGAATGAGTATGGACAAGGGTATGGACCCCGCCATGCAGAAGCAAATGGGTGAAATGCACAAACAGATGGAGATGATGCACAACCAGGCGGATAAAAAACATTAGGCCGGTATCCCGGCGGTAATCTCGCGGGGATAGGAAACGGATGCCGGAGCATGTCCTCGCATCCGGTCTTCGCGCCAAGCGTGGAAATAAATGCCACAGCGTACCCCACGCGGGGTACGCTGTGGCAATGTCGGGAACTGATCGCGTTGGCCGCTTCAGGAGGTTGCCGCGTTACGTTCGCAACGATGCGAAAAACGGGTCGCCCCCACTGACGGTCTTGCTTAAGCTTAAGTGTCATTCACCTCAGGGCCGAATGACACTTACTGTAAGCATGCAAGCCACGATCAGACCACGTTATAGGTGAAGCGCCCATCACCCTCCGCAGACCATCGCGCGTAAGTCCCGCGACCCGTGCAGAGGTGTCCCCCCACGCACCCGGCAAAACCCGGCCACGGTTCAGTCCCTTCCCCCTTTCAGGGGGAAG
>JAYUFH010000446.1:0-1277 GCA_043738765.1 Pseudomonadota bacterium
ATCGGCGCCGCCGGCATCGTCTTGCGCGGGAACGGAGCGGCCAAAACCATCATTGCGATGACCGGCAAGCCGCATGTCTGCCTGACGATCAAAGGCGATCGCTCGGTGCGCGGCGAACGCACAGACATAAAGATTACCGATGCCTATGTGCCGTCTGGCGCGTCGAGTTTCACGGTCGAGAACGCGGCAGGATTTAAGACCGGCGATGCCATCCTCATCACGCGCCCTGTCACGCCCGAGTGGGTGGCGTTCATGGGCATGGACAAGCTGGTGCGCAATGGAAAGGCAGAGCAGTGGGTCGCCAAGGCCATCTCGACGGAACGCGTCATCAAGGAACTCTCCGGCAATAAGATCACGGTGGACATTCCATTGAGCGACTCCCTGGATGCGCGTTACCTGCAACCCTCCGGTGCCACGGTGAGCAAGGCCAGGATCACCGGTGGCATTTCCCAAGTGGGTGTGGAGAGCCTAGGCATCGTCTCACGGCCGCAAGCCATTGAAATCACGGACGAGCACAATTCCGGCATCGCGCTCGATGGTGTGACGGATGCGTGGGTGCGCGATGTCAACATGGACAACGCCATTGGCAGCATCGAGATCGAAGCATCCGTGCGCCGGGTGACCATTGAGAACGTGGAAATGAATCATTCTCGCCCGACGAAAGGCTCGGCCAAGCCGCTCGATATCCGCATCGAAGGCAGCCAGATCTTCGTCAATCGTTGCCGCGGAAAGGGCGATGCCATCTTTTACGTCGCCACCGCATCCCGCGCGACCGGGCCGAACGTGGTGATGAACTGTGTGTTCCATGGTAACGGCCACATTCAGCCACACATGCGCTGGGCCACGGGTCTGCTGGTGGACAATTGCCAGGTGCCGAAAGGCAGCATCGATTTCATGAACCGGGGCAACATGGGGTCTGGCCATGGGTGGGCAATGGGATGGGCGGTGGCGTGGAATTGCACTGCCAGCTCCTTCCTCATCCAGCAGCCGCCCGGTGCGACGAACTGGTCCATCGGCTGCCGCGGCACGCGCCAGACCTCGGCGATACCCGACATGGATGGGAACGGCAAAGGGTCGCCCTTGCCGGAAGGCATCTTCGATTCGCACAACAAACCCGTCGCGCCGAGAAGCCTCTATCTCGCGCAACTTGCGGAGCGGCTCGGGTTGCCGGCATTGAAGAACATCGGCTACTGATCAGTGAGGGTCGTGCTGAGGCCGCTTGTATTAGCGTCAAGGCCTTACAAGCGACCGCCATCACTTCTCATCATGAAAATGAA
>JAYUFH010000447.1:0-9286 GCA_043738765.1 Pseudomonadota bacterium
CGCTGAGCATGGTGCGCATGGTCAGTCCACAACTCGAACTCATGGGCGACATCAGCTGGACCGAATGGAGCAAATTCCAGGAACTGCGCATCGTCTACGCCAACCCGGCACAGCCGAATAGCGTGACCACGGAGAATTGGAAAGACACGATGCGCTATGCGCTGGGCCTGTCTTACAGATTGAACGACAGCATCAAGCTGCGCTCCGGTCTGGCTTACGACGAGTCACCGGTGCCGGATGCGCAACACCGCACCCCGCGTATCCCGGATAACAATCGCACCTGGATAGCCCTCGGCATGACCTACACCCGCAGCGAACGTATATCCTTCGATATGGGTTACGCGCATTTGTTTGTCAAAGACTCCACGGTGAACAACACCACCGAGGCCGCCATCGCGCACAATCTCCAGGGCACCTACGAGAACAGCGTCGACATGCTCAGTGCCCAGATGAACTACAGGTTCTGAAGCCCTGGGTGTTGCGTCGCCGACTGTGGAACCGCCACGGCACCGGGTGAAACATAATCCTGCCTCGGCGGTTCCGGTCTATCGGTAGGGTCATGCTGCATGCGACGACAAGGTAAATATCGAAGCGGTTTTCCCAATTGGAGTACAGGTCTTTCTGAGAGCGAGGCGACTAAGTGGTTGCCCCGTCTTTTTATTGTGACGCCGTGCGTATACCATACCGGCATATGGCGTGTGCACCGCACGCTACCCGGCAGATTAAGTGACCCATGGCGATTCGAAAGAGTGTTAAGAAAAAAACCCGGCGCACGGCCCCGGGCCGCAAACCCAGCAATGCACGCAAGCGACTCGCGCCGCGCAAGGATAAGCGCGGACTGGACGCCGCGCAGATCGTGCTCGCCTTGGACGCCCCGGCGATTGCATCCCTGGTTGCCGAGGTGCAGGCGGCGGGCGGTGCGGTTATTGGTGCGTATAGCGAACCGCTGTCCGGCCGGCCGATGCTGCTGGCCTCGCTGCCCATCGCGGCGGTGCAGCCGACCCCGTTTCAACGGGATCTGTCCCCCACCCACACCAAACGCCTGGCAACCAAGATCGAGGAGAGTGGATCGTTCCTCGACCCGTTGATCGTGGTGCGCGGCGAGCAGGGCCAGCTCTGGACACCCAACGGCCGGCATCGCCTGGCGGCGGCCAAGGTGCTGGGCCTCAAGCAGATCACCGCCCTGGTATCGGCGGATGAAAGCCTTGCCTTCCGCATCCTCGCGCTCAATACCGAGAAGGCACACAACCTCAAGGACCGCAGCCTGGAGGTGATCCGCATGGCGCGCAATCTGGTGGTGCGCAAACCGCGTTGCAAGGAGTTGGAATATTCCGCCGAGTTCGAGGCGGCGGAATTGCTCACCCTTGGCATTGTCTACGAACAGAACAACCGCTTTGCCGGCGGTGCCTACAGCCCGTTGCTCAAGAAGCTCGATCGCTTCAGTGACCGCGGTTTGGTGGTGAGCCTGCGCACGCGCGCGGGATACGCCGCCCGTCTGGAGGATATCGACGTGCACGTCAAGCGCATCATCGCCGGGCTGCAGGAACGCGGTTTCAATTCCCCTTATCTGCGCAATTACGTGGTCGCACGGCTCAACCCAGTGCGCTTTCACCGCGCCAAGAAGGGTGACACCACGCTGCCCATGCCGCTGGCCGCTGCCCTTACGCGCATGGCGGTGGCGGCGAAAAAATTTGATCTGGCCTCGGTGCGCGCAGGCGATCTGGCATTGGTGGCTGCCATGTCCTCCGGTGAATCTTAGGCAATCTTTGAACGAACCCTCTCAACCTTGAATGACACTTATCTTAAAACTTTGAGCGAGCAGGGCGGGCATCGCCCACCAGTGGAGGCCGATCGACGCCGCGAGTGGTGGGCGATGCCCACCCTACGAACTAACAATATGATATGGGATGCTGAGCCGCCAAGTTACCAAGGATGTTAAGGCAGAAGCCGGTCGATTTCGCTCCGTAGGTTGCGCCAATTCATCCTAATTACCCGGTTATCGCGTACAAGTCGGCGGGCGCTCACCTGTCGTCGTCGGTCCGCCGACCTGTGGTTGAATAGTTCGCATATACTATATCCAATGTCCGATTCCAGCCCGCATGATTTTCGTCACATAGCGCCTGCCGTGTTGTACTGGCGGACAACAGGCCCCCTCATCCAGGCACTATGAATGAATAACACGCCGGTTCCAAAGATCGACATCCGTTTGCTCTTGACGTTGCCGCCATTCCGTTTCATGGCGGATGCAGCCCTGCTCGACATTACCTGCCATGCAGATGTCCTGACGCTCAAGGCCGGCAAGAAACTGGGCGAGCCTGAACTCGCGGACAGTGTGCTATATCTGCTCAGCGGGAAAGTGGATCTGGTGACCGTCAGCAACCCGGTGCAGACCATCCTGACGGGCAGTGAGCGGGCGAAAACGCCGCTGTTTCTTATTTTTATGCCGGGGACTCAGGTGATCTGCAAACAGCCCTGCCGGTTGTTGCGCATCGACCAGAATGTCTTCAAGAAATATTACACCGGTGTGCAGGTGGAAAGTGCCGGCGTCAGCCTGGTGGAGGTGACCGAGGACGATCCGACCCAGGGCAATCTGCTGTTTGCCGAGATCCGTGAGTTATTTCACACCCGCCAGATCGGCCTGCCCAGCCTTCCGGATGTGGTGCGGCAAATCAATAAGGCACTGCAGGATCCGCGTCTCGATTTTCAGCGCGTGGCCGACATCATCCAGATGGATCCGGTGGTTGCCGCGCGCCTCATCCAGGTGGCCAATAGCGCGCTGTACATGGCCGTGCGTCCCGCCGAATCCCTCAAGGATGCCATTACCCGCATTGGCCTGGAGGCAGTGCGCGCCATCGTCATGACGGTGGCGCTGCGCAATCTGTTCAAGCCCAAGGCCAGCGTAATCGCCCAGCGCATGCAACAGTTGTACGAATCCAGTATCACTGTTGGTGTCATCAGCCATGCCCTTACGCGGCGACTCGACCAGCGTTTCGATGCGGACCATGCGTTTCTCGCCGGGCTGCTGCACGATATCGGCGTGGTGCCGGTGCTGGTGGTGGCCGATGGCCATTCAGAACTGAAAGGCGATGCGCCACTACTGGAGACCGCCATCCGCGCGTTGCGCGGCCCGGTAGGTATGATGCTGCTTAAGGAGTGGCAGTTCGATGCGGACCTGGTGACCACGGCGGGCGAGGCGCGCCGCTGGGAGCGACGCGTGAGTCGCCCTGACTACTGCGATATCGTGCAGGTGGCGCAGTTACACGCGGGCCTGCTGGGTGCGCGCAAGGTCGAAGGCCCGGCGCTGAATGAATTGCCGGCGTTCAAGCGATTGGAGCTGGATCGGATGGATGCGGGCGAAGGCATGAAAATACTGCAAGAGGCAAAATCGCAGATCAACGCCACTATTAAGTTATTGTTGCGCTGATGCCCCCGGTAGGATGCAAATACGCCGCAGCGCGCCAAACTCAGCCGCGAGACTGGTCGCGTGTGATAGTCGTTGGCATGACTGCGGATGACCAACGCAGTTTTAGTGAGCGGATGGCCAGCGGCCAGGTCTGCCACGTCAGACTGCAGGATGCCCAGGGTTGGCATGGGCGCGATCCCTAATTGTAGGCGGAGGTCGCGGCACCTTGGAGGTTGGTTCAGGAGGTGCGTAACGCTCGCGATAAATAAGGGCCGCCGCGTTGGCGCCATGGTTCTCCGCCGTCTTATGGTTTGGCCACGCCAGTACTTATATGCATATCGTATGATACTAGCGGTCCACGGCTGTATCCCGGGTGTGCATAATGCTATAAAAAGCGGCGGGTGACGGGCGCTGCCCCCCATCTTCCCCCGCGCCACTGTGTAACGCTGCCCGCTGACGAGGTCGCGCGTGAACAGGCTGACGGACACCGTGCCGGCGGTCCCTTAACCGCGAGCGGGTGCGGACGAACGCATACAACGAACCCCGGGCATGCCCGTAGGAATGAATCATGCCGCATGAGACCCCCGCCGAGAGTGCAAAACTCAATCACGAAATGCGCGCCTTCCGTGACACGCGACGCAGCGTGGTGCTTGCCACGACCGACAGCGAGGGTCTGCCCGATGCCAGCTATGCGCCCTGTCTGGAGGACGCAGAGGGTCATGTCTACATCTTTGTCAGCGGTCTGGCACGACATACCCAGAATCTGCTGACGATCGGTCGCGTCAGTGTGTTGTTCATTGAAGACGAGGGGGAGACGGCCAATGTGTTTGCCCTCCGGCGGGTGACGCTGGACTGCTCCGCTGAGCCGATTCCGCGGGACCACCCGGATTGGGTCGGGGTTCTCGATGGGCTGGCCGAACGCCAGGGGAAGCTGGTGGAGACCTTGCGCGGTCTGGCGGATTTTCAACTTTTCCGCCTCACGCCCCGGTCCGCCACCTATGTGCGCGGATTGGGTCAGACCTTTCGCTTCGAAGGAGAGGGACTCAAGCAGGTGGCTATGGCGAAACCGGAGCGAGCGTTGCTGAAGTAGGTCGGTCTTCAGCTCTCGCGGGTGGCCACAGAGTTGGTGATGCGCTGAGCCTTGCGTTCCGTTTTTAACAGCCAGTCACGGATGCGGTTCGAGTCCCCCACGCGGCTGAGTTTGCCCCAGGAGTTGAGCAGGACGATGATCACGGGACGGTGGGCGATGTTGGCCTGCATCACCAGACAGTGGCCAGCATCGGAGGTGTATCCTGTTTTGCTCAGACTGATATCCCAGGATTCGCCGCGCACCAGTCGATTGGTGTTAACGAATCCAACCTCCGAGGTGTTCCACAGATCGGTCACGCTGAAGGAGGCATTGGTGGTCAGTACGTGAAACAGGGGATGTTTGCTCGTGGCTACGACCAGCTTGGCCAGATCCTCGGCGGTGGAGACGTTGTCCTTATCGAGGCCCGAGGCATCGGCGTAGCGGGTGTGGGCCATCCCCAGTCGCAGGGCAGTGGCGTTCATCGCCTGGACCATGGCGGCTGTGCCGCCGGGATAAGTGCGCCCGAGGGCCGCCGCGGCGCGGTTATCGGAGGCGCCGAGGGCGGCCTGCAGCAGGTCATAGCGGGTGAAGACAGAGCCATATTGCAGACGCGAGCGTGAACCTCTCAAGGTGTCCCGGTCTTCCCGCGTGATTTCGATCAACTCGTCCAAGGGCAGACCGGCATCGAAGATGACCATGGCGGTCATGAGTTTGGTGAGGGAGGCAATGGGACGCTGGGTCTGTGTGTTGTGGCCGTACAAGGCAACGCCTTCACGCTCGTCCAGAATCAACGCAACGCTGGAGCGCAGATACAGACTGTTGGGGTTGCTGTAACGGACGATGTCGGACGCCTTGATCGGGGGCGTTGATTCTTCGTGGGTCGGTTCCGGGGCGGTGGCCACTGGCACGTTGGTGTCGACAACGGCGGCAGCGGTAGCCGGGGTAACGGGTCCCATGGCACGGGTGCCATGCAACAGGGTGGTGAATAGGGTGAGGCCCAGAGCAGTCCCCACCGCAACGAGTTTGATATTGGCTTTCATGTTTTTGTCAGGTCTTTGTTAAAAGGCTGCGGTAAGCTGCTGGTTTTGAAATAATAGTAGCACTAATTTTTGAATTTTTCCGCCTTGTTTTGTCGGCTGTATTCGGCCCTTTGCCGACGAGTCCGCGGTTGCCATGGCCCCGGGTGGCAGGCATGATCGGACAAACGCTGGGTTTCCTGGGTGAGCATGGCAAAAGACACGACCGAAATCTATATCAGCACCGATATCGAGGCCGATGGCCCCATCCCCGGGCCGCATTCCATGTTGACCCTGGCGTCCGCCGCCTATCGTGCGGACAAGACCCTGGTCTCGACCTATAGCGCCAATCTCGCCGTCCTGCCGGGCGCTGCCCCCCATCCACAGACTACTCTCTGGTGGCAACAGTTCCCCGAGGCCTGGGAGGCGTGTCGCCGCGATGTGCGCGCTCCGGAGCGGGTCATGCCGGAGTACCTGGTGTGGCTGAATTCCCTTGGATGCAAGCCGGTATTTGTGGGTTGGCCGGCGGCCTGGGATTTTATGTGGGTGTATTGGTACTTGGTGCGTTTTACCGGCGAGCGTCCCTTCACGGAAAACGCCCTGGACATCCGCTCCTATGCCATGGGTATGCGCAAATCCGAATTCCGCCAGACCGCGCGCAGTTATCTGCCCAAGCGCTGGTACGACGAAGGCTTGCCCCACACCCATGTGGCCCTGGACGATGCGCGTGAGCAGGGTGCGCTGTTTTGCAACATGCTGGGGGAGAATCTCAAGGCTGGGCGGTGAGGGTATAGGTGCGCCGTGGGTGATCTGCTTCACGGTGTTGGCTACTACACATATCGTAACGCGTGCCGTGGTGAATAGCTTCCTATAGGCCGGAGCGATCAATGGGCGCGTTCTGCGCGCGTCGACAGCGTGATGCGGGAGCTTGTGTATCGGTGTGATGATTTCGTGCCGACCTACGGCAATGGTACCATGCCCCGGTGGCGAAGAAAGATACTCACGAGTGACGAGAATAATGACAACGGCGCTGTCCACACACACCCAACATCGGTGCAGGCATGTAGTACTCATGGCGGTGTTATGGCTGACGGCGTCCGGGTCCAGCCTGGCAGAGACAACCGCCGACGGCGTGGCCGGCGATCCAGGCGTGACATCCACTCCGACACCGCCATCATCCGCTGCAACACCGACACCCGCCCCGAGCGCGCTCGAGCGACGCCTGACCCTTGAGGCGCAGACCGAGGCGAACCGCTTTGTGGTGACCCCGCACAAACCCAACTATCTCTTGCCGTTCACCTACAACAGCCGGCAGAGCAAGACATCCGGGCTGGATAAGGCAGAGGTCAAATATCAACTGAGCTTTAAACTGCCCTTGGCCAGCGACCTGTTCGGCAGCGGCGGCAAGCTGGCCTTTGGCTATACCCAGCTATCTTTCTGGCAGCTTTATAACAAACGCATCTCTTCGCCGTTCCGTGAAACCAATTACGAACCGGAGCTGATGCTGACCTTCGCCCATGAGTGGAAATTGCTGGGCTTCACTCAACGGGTGACCACTTTCGGCTTCAGTCACCAATCCAATGGGCGCAGCGTGCCGGAGTCGCGCAGCTGGAACCGCCTCTATGCCCAGTTCACCGTGGAATACAAAAACCTCTATCTGGTCTTCAAGCCCTGGTACCGACTGCCGGAAAATCTCAAGAATAACCCGCAGGATTCCAGAGGTGACGACAACCCAGACATACAGAACTATCTTGGCCACGGCGAGCTTACCGCCCTGTATCTCTTTGGTCATCGTACGCTGGCGGTGATGTGGCGGAGCAATTTCCAGTCCGCGCATCGCGGCGCGCTGCAGGTCGATTGGAGCGTTCCCCTGCAAGGCAAGCTGCGCGGTTATGTGCAGTACTTCAACGGTTATGGGGAAAGCCTGATCGACTACAATCGATCCAGCCATCGCCTCGGCATTGGCGTCATGCTGACGGACTGGTTATAAATGAGGCATCGACGTCGACATCAAAGTCCGCAGTTTCGACTGCGTTTGACCTCGCGTTATTCCTAGCAACAGCCCCCATCGATCGGAGAGATAGACATGTACCCTACCAGCGAACCCATGGGTAGCACATCGTCCGCGCCATCCTTTCCCGAAGCACAAGCCAAATTTCCCTGGCTCACGCTGCTGCTGCAAGCCTACCACATCGCGGATCAGGGACTGGCGCGGGCCATCGCGGTGCAACAGGCGCGCGGCCGGCAGCTGGCCTGCGCCAAGGGTTGCTCCGCCTGTTGCCGCAGCCATAGCACCATACCGGTTTATCCGATGGAGCTGGCCGGCCTGGCCTGGTATGCGTCCGAACAGGTCGCCGAACCGCTGCGTGCGACGTTGCGCACGCAGCTCGCCGCGCACGCTAGTGGCAGCCCTTGTCCGTTTCTGGTGGAGGGCGCGTGTTCGGTCCACCCCCTGCGTCCCCTGGCCTGCCGGCAGTTCAATGTTTTCGGCCGTGCCTGCGCGGAAGGTGAGGATGCGTATTACACCCGGCGTGAGGACGTGCTCGATCCCGTTAAGCCCGCCATGGATGAGGCGTTTTACACCATGCTCCCGTACTACGGCATACGCGGCGATGACGAGCGCCGTGAGTTTGTCATGGCCGGCGCCCAACATCAGTTTGTGCGGGTGTTGCAGACGTGTCGTTGGCCGAGCCTGGCGCGGAAAATGGCGGAGTTTGACGCTGCCCGTCGGGAGTGCGGCGGCCAGCAACCGCTTTAGCCGGGGCGGGCGCCAGCTCCCGCAAGCTGCGCAGGTTGTGGACGAGCAGGGGCAGTGGGATAATCGTCTCCGTGGAAATTAACCCGTGATAGGGGGCGCATGAAAGGGATCTACATCGATTCAGCCACCCGCATCGTGGATGAGTGTTACGCACTGGTGTATGCCCCACGCAGGCAGCGCGGACGCTTTCCGGAAAACTGCGTGGAGGTGGTTGCGTCCGAGGCGGCGGCCATCGCCGGCGCGGACCCCGGGCATCAGCGCTATGCCGCCAAGGTGCTGGGTCCGGCACGCTCGTCCGAGGGTTTCCGTCTTTACTATTTAATCAGCTGGCTGGATGAGGATACCGCTTAACCGCTACGCCCAGTGAGGGCTGCCCAGCGTATGCACCGTGCCGCGGCGACAGGCCCATGTCCTTTTTGCACCACTCTTTTCGTACCGCACAGGATCCTTCGTTATGCAACATTATGGAAAAAAACTCGAACTACCCACCGCCGCCGAGTCTTTGCCTGGCCGTGATCAGGCGCTGATCGTGACGGCGCATCATGTCGTGAATGGTCATCGCATGATCGCGCCTTTCCCGCCCGGACTGCGTCTGGCGTTGTTCGGTCTTGGGTGTTTTTGGGGCGCGGAGCGCATATTCTGGCAGACTGAAGGTGTCTATGCGACCGCTGTGGGCTATGCCGGTGGCCACACACCGAATCCTACCTACGAAGAGGTGTGTTCCGGCATGACCGGGCACAACGAAGTGGTGCAGGTGGTCTACGATCCCGCCGCGGTGTCGTATGCCACGCTGCTGAAGGTGTTCTGGGAGTCGCACAACCCGACCCAAGGCATGCGTCAGGGGAACGATAGGGGCACGCAATATCGCTCTGGCATTTATACGCATGATGCCGCGCAGAAGGAGCAGGCGCTGGCAGCACGCGCGGCCTACCAACAGGCGTTACGCGCCGCCGGGTTGGAGGAGATCACCACGGAGATCGTGGACGCGCCAACGTTTTACCACGCCGAAGATTACCACCAGCAGTACTTGGCGAAGAACC
>JAYUFH010000448.1:0-1269 GCA_043738765.1 Pseudomonadota bacterium
GTGGAGGGCAGAACGCCCCTGATCGACGCCATACTGGAGGGCGTCGATAACGAACGTGTGCAGGCAGAATTGGATTGGCTGGCTCAGCCCGGTTGCCACGTGGTGACCCAGGCGGACAGTGACTACCCCACCCTACTGCGCGAGATCGTTGATGCGCCCCCGTTGCTGTTCGTGCGCGGTGTACGTTCGGTGCTCAGGCTACCGCAGATCGCCGTGGTGGGTAGCCGCAATCCCACCGCGACAGGCTGTGAGAATGCACAGTTCTTTGCCCAGAGCCTCGCGCAGGCCGGCCTGGCTATTACCAGTGGCTTGGCCTTGGGTATAGACGCCTGCGCCCATCGCGGCGCACTCGCTGCCCACGGGGTCACCATCGCGGTGGCCGCCACCGGACTGGACCGGGTCTATCCCTCGCGCCACCGCGAGCTCGCGCACGAGATCGCGGTGCGCGGTGCGCTGGTGTCGGAATTTCCCCTCGGTAGCCCGCCGCGGCGCGATCATTTTCCGCGGCGTAATCGCATCATCAGTGGCATGAGCACCGGCGTGGTAGTGGTGGAGGCGGCGCTGCGGAGCGGATCGCTGATCACCGCGCGCCTCGCCGGCGAACAAGGTCGTGAAGTGTTCGCGATCCCGGGCTCCATCCATTCACCCCTGGCGCGCGGTTGTCATGCGCTTATCCGTCAGGGCGCGAAGCTGGTGGAAACAGCGCACGACATCCTGGAAGAGCTGGGGCCACTGCTCGGGGTGCAGATGGGCGCAAGGCTGGCGCAGGAACACGCGAACGATGGCGCAGGTTCGCGGTCGAATAACTGTCCCGAATACGACGCAATCCTTGTCCATCTTGGACACGACCCGGTAGGTGTGGACACGCTGGTGGAGCGTAGCGGATTGACGCCGGAAGTCATTTCCTCCATGCTGTTGCAAATGGAGTTGTACGGGTTGATAGAGGCTTGCCCGGGTGGGAAATACCAACGGTCGGCTTGATATCCCCGCCACGGCCCGCATGCGAAGTGTTTCTAAAAAAGGATGCGTGTCGGTGTGTGTTGTGCAGTTACGCGTTAGGGCGCAGGTGTGCGCGCAACCGAATGTACAGCCCCAGAAAAGGTCAGATGATGAAAGAAAATATGCTGGATGTCCTGATGTATCTGTTTGAGAACTACATGGACGAAGGCCCCGAGTTCAGTCCCGACCAGGAAACCCTGGCGACAGAGTTATACCAGGCCGGATTTCCCCGCGGCGAGATCAACAAGGCTTTTTCCTGGCTCGAAGACC
>JAYUFH010000449.1:0-1265 GCA_043738765.1 Pseudomonadota bacterium
TATCAACCACTGTAGGCCTTCGAGCAAGCACCTCAGCACCTCGCGGTAGGACGACTGCATGTACAGCGCCAAGGCAATGGCGTAATAGACGACCACATGTGCGGGCAGATCACGCTGGCGCACGCTGGCCTTGCCGCTCGAAGCGAGCACCGCGCGCACTCGCTCCAGTGGAAACGTCTTGGTAATCACGCCAAGGCTGATGTAGTCGGTGATCCGACTGCCCTCGGGCAGAGTCGCAGGCGTACGTGCCATCGCCGATCCTCCTGTCATGGAAAGTGACAGAATACATCAAAATCAATGTTAAGTGACGTATATTGAGCCTAAGCCCCATTCCCAATCGGCGGCGCCGGGTTTGCCGCTGCGACCTTCCAGGCGTTCCAGGGTGTTGTTGGCGGTAAAGCTGGTGCCGTTAACCTCCGTGGGCGTGGCGCTGCACTGGCTGGTGGCGATGCTGCCGTAGACGGCGACCGGTTGGTCGTAAAGGTAAACGTATTCCTTCTGCATCACGCCAAAGCTGTCGCTCTCGGCGATAAGTTTGCCGCTTAAATCGTAGTGATAGACGGTGGCGCCCACGACGGGGCTTTTGCTGATGCGTTGGCCGAGGGCGTTCAGGCGATAAAGATTCGTGCCGGTCGGCGTGCCGGTTTGAACCAATCGGCCTCGGGCGTCGTAGGTGTATTGATTGACAGCGTCATTCGTTGGGCTGCCGTTGGCGTCGTAGGTGTAGGTCTTGGCCGTCGGCCCGGCGGCGCTTATGAGGCGATTGCTGGCGGGATCGATGGCATAGGGATAATTGCTCGCGCCCTGGGTTTGGCTGGTGCGGTTGCCGGTGGCATCGTAGCCGAAGCCTTGGGCGACGCCGGGCGCAGTGTAGCCGGTGAGCCGATTTAAGTTGTCATAACCATATTGCTTGAGATCCGCTGAATTCGCCGGGTTGCTCAGGCTTTGGATGCGCCAGGCGAGGTCGTAACCGATGGTCTTGGTATCGGCGCCAAGATTGTAAGAACTTAGGCGACCATCCAGATCAAACGTGCGTTGATAGCTAGCGCCATTGCCGAAGCTGAAGGTTTTCACGGGGCCGAAGGGTTGGTAGGTGACGTTATTGAGCATCGCGTCCGTCGTCGCGGCCATCGTGCTATTCAGGGCATTGATCCTTCCCAAACTATCCAAGGTGTAATTGATCACCCGGCCGCTCGGGTACGTCACTTGCGCCAGCCGTCCGGCGCTGTCGTAACCATAACTCGTGACGTAATTCACCGCGAGGA
>JAYUFH010000450.1:0-1262 GCA_043738765.1 Pseudomonadota bacterium
CAGTCCATCAATGACATTCCCATCAGCAGCCTGAACCTGGTGCTGACCGGCGTCGTTGCGGCGGGGGGCGAGAGCTATGCCCTTATCAGCGTCAACGGCCAGCCCCAGGAACCGTTCGCCGTGGGTCAGGAAATTCCCACCACCGGCGCGACGCTGCAAGCGGTGTATCCCGATCGGGCGATCCTGACACGCAACGGCGTCAGTGAGAGCCTGATGTTGGAAGGCATGGCCAAGGCCTTGTCCGACGGAACGAGCGGCGAGGAAGTGCCCACCCCGGCGCCCCTTGCCATTCAGCAGGCGGGCCTCAACCAGTATTTGCTGCCGCGTGAGCTGATCACGCAACAGCTGCGCAAACCCCAGGAGCTTTTCAGCCAGGCGCTGATGGTGCCCAACGCCGGCGGCGGTTTCCTGGTGCGCGAGATACAGCCCAACAGTCTGTATGAGAAGCTGGGTCTGCGCGTGGGCGATGTGTTGCGTAGCGTCAATGGAAGGCCGGTCAACACCGTGGACGATGCCATGAAGGTGTACCAGGCGGTGAGCACTGCGCGGGATATCCGGGTGGAGGTGATCCGGGGGGGTCGGTCGGAACAGCTGACCTATAATCTTCAATAATCATGCAAACATACCAATGAAAATTAAATTTGCTCGTCTCGTCAGTCTGCTGGTCCTAACCGGGTTTGTTAGTGCACAGGCGGTGGAAATGGTGCCGATACAGATTGCCCCCGGCAGCGAGGCGCAACCCGCGCCGCCGCAACAGGCAGCAGACGAAAACGTCAATGCGCCACCGCCTTTACCGCCGCCCCTGCCACCGCCGCCGGTTGCCGCCCCTGTCCAGCGAGGTTTTCCGGCGGCACCGGTGAACAGCGCACCCCCGGCAGTGACCACCAAGCCGTTGAAGCCAGGGGAGATGTTGTTCAACTTTCAAGACGCCGATATCCAGGCGGTGGTCAAAACTATTTCCCAGATCAGCGGGCGCAATTTTCTCCTCGACCCTCGGGTGAAGGGTAAGGTCACCATCATTTCCGCCAAGCCCGTGGCCAAGCAAGCGGCCTATGAAATCTTTGTCTCCGCCCTGAAGGCCCAGGGCTTTTCCGCGGTGGAGGGTCCGGGGGGTATCGTCAAGATCGTGCCCGAGGCAGAGGCCAAGTTGAACACCGGCGTGAGCAGCGGTCCCTACGCGCGTAACAGTGATCAGTGGTCCACCCACGTGGTGGTGGTGCAGCACGCCTCGGCGCCACAGCTGGTGCCCATGTTGCGTCCGT
>JAYUFH010000451.1:0-3481 GCA_043738765.1 Pseudomonadota bacterium
CAACGTCGCCCTCATGAACGGTGCGGCCGGTTACTTCAGCGCACGCATGAAGATGGGCAAGACCTCCGACGTGAAGGTCATCGTCAAGGCCGGCGGCAAGCTGTATTCGGCCAGCCAGCAGATTAAGGTGACGGTGGGTGGTTGTGGGGGTTAGTACCCGCCCTTAACCCTGAACAGATAATTAGAGGAAATACAAATGGAATACCCAACTAAGCTTAAAATCCGCCCGAAAGACGGGGCCACCGAAATCCTTATCCTGGTCAGCCACCCGATGGAAACCGGGCTGCGTGTTGACGCCAAGACCAAGGAAAAAGTGCCTGCCCACTTTATCCAGACCATGACCATACAACTGAATGGCAAGGATGTCGCCGTCGCCGATCTGGGCGTCGCCATCTCCAAAGATCCGCTGATCGGTGTATTAGTGGCCAATGCCAAGAAAGGCGACAAGGTCAACGTGAGCTGGAGCGATAACCTGGGCAATAAAGGCGGGGCTGACGAAGCCGTCTGACCCGTTCGCCATTTATTCGCTGTGGATGTTGCCGGCCCCACTGGCCGGCAACTGTAATACCCACTGGAGGGCATGTAATGAGAAAGCTACTAATACTACTGACTGTTATGGGTGTGGCGGGTAGCACAACCCTGACTGCGCAGGCCGATCCGCAATCCGACCTGAAAGAGTTTCAGGGCTACTTCAAGAAAAAATTTCCCGATGTGCCGTTCGACGACTATTCCAACGGCGTCTACGCCCTGGACAAGAATGCGCGCGCCGAGTGGGAAACCCTCATGGACTTTCCGCCCTACGAACTGGAGCTGGAAAACGGAAAAACGCTATGGAACACCCCCTTCATAAACGGCAAGACGTACGCCAGCTGCCTGACGCGTGAGCCACAGACTTATCCTTACTGGGACAACGCCAAAAACGAGCTCCGTACTCTGGAGCTGGACATCAACGACTGCCTGAAGAAGAACGGCGAGCCGGTCTACAAAAACCTGAAAAAGGGCGACCTGCCGGACGTGGAGGCCTACTTCCGCTTCACGCACCGTGGCCAGCGCGTCAAAATCGACCTGTCGAACCCGAAGGCCGTGGCGGCCTATGAAAAAGGCAAACAGTTCTTCTGGGCGCGTCGCGGTCAGCTCAACTTTGCCTGCTCCACCTGTCACGTGGACATTGCCGGCAAATTCATCCGTGGCGACAGCCTGAGTGCGGCGCTGGGGCACGGCACCGGCTTCCCGGTCTACCGCGGCAAGGATGGCGAGCTGAGCACCCTGCATAACCGCTATGTGGGTTGCAACAAGCAGGTGCGCGCGGCCCCCTACAAGCCGCAGAGCGACGAGTACAAAAACCTCGAGCTGTACGAAACCTACATGTCCACGGGACTGCCCCTGACCGCGCCCAGCTATCGTAGATAATTCCGTACCCACACAGTCGGTGCCACACCAACCCGGCCTCAATGGCCGGGTTGTTTCTTTGTAAAGACCACGGAATAAATCCTTTTTTTCGCACGTCTCTAATTCAAGCTATAATCCACCCGACCTTCGGTCAGTACCAGGGCCTTGCTTCTTTAAGAATGGAGTAACAAACATGAGTCTATCCCGTCGTGAATTCCTCCAAATGCTGGCCATGGCCAGCGCCGCGGGCTTTGGTTTAACCGGTTGCGACAGCAAAAAAGGCATGGCCGCCAATTCTACAGCGGGAAACCTCTACGATCTTCCTGCCTTTGGCAACGTCTCCCTGCTGCATTTCACCGATTGCCATGCACAGCTCAAGCCCATTTATTTCCGCGAGCCGAATATCAACATAGGTATCGGCGAGGCCGCCGGCAAGCCTCCGCACCTGGTGGGCGAGGCCCTGCTGAAGTACTTCAATGTCGCCCCGGGCAGTATCGAGGCCTACGCCTTTACCTATCTCAACTTCGAAGAGGCCGCGCGCAAATACGGCAAGGTCGGCGGCTTCGCCCACCTGGCGACCCTGATAAAAAGCCTGCGCGATCAGCGCCCCAACCGCACCCTGCTGCTCGACGGCGGCGACACCTGGCAAGGCTCGGCGACATCGCTGTGGACCAAGGGTCAGGATATGGTGGACGCCCAGAAGCTCCTCGGTGTGGATCTGATGACCGGCCATTGGGAGTTCACCTACGGCGCCGAACGTGTCAAGGAGATTGTCGACAAGGATTTCAAAGGCAATATCGAGTTCCTTGCCCAGAACGTGAATGACGCCACCTGGGGCGATTCCATCTTCAAGCCCTACAGCCTGCGCGAGCTGAATGGCGTGCCAGTCGCCGTCATCGGCCAGGCCTTCCCCTACACACCCATCGCCAATCCGCGCTACATGTTCCCGGACTGGAGTTTCGGCATCAATGACGACAACATGCAAAAAGTGGTCGATAAGGCGCGAGGCGACGGAGCCAAGGTAGTGGTGGTGCTGTCGCACAACGGCATGGACGTGGACCTGAAAATGGCGACCCGCGTCAAGGGTATCGACGCCATCCTCGGCGGCCACACCCACGATGCAGTACCCGCGCCGACGCTGGTGGAAAACGCCGGCGGCAAGACCTTGGTAATCAATTCCGGCTCCAATGGCAAATTCCTGTCAGTGCTGGATCTGGATGTGCGCGGCGGCAAGGTGCGCGATTACCGTTACAAACTGCTGCCGATATTTTCTAACCTCATCGAGGCCGATGCGAAGATGGCGGCTTACATCGAAAAGGTGCGGGTACCCTATAAAGCCAAGCTGGAGGAAAAACTCGCCATCACCGAGAGCACCTTGTACCGCCGCAGCAATTTCAACGGCACCTTCGATCAACTGATCGTCGACGCACTGCTCGAGGCGAACAACGCCGATATCGCGTTCTCCCCGGGATTCCGCTGGGGCACCTCGCTCCTGCCGGGCGACACCATCACCATGGAACACGTGATGGACCAGACCGCCATCACCTATGCCACGGCCACGCTGAATGAGCGCACCGGCGAAGAGATCAAGGCCATTCTGGAAGACATCGCCGACAACCTGTTCAACAAGGACCCGTACTATCAGCAGGGTGGCGACATGGTGCGTGTCGGCGGACTCAAGTACGCCATCGACCCGACCCAGACTATCGGAAAGCGCATTACCGATATGGAGGTCAATGGCACGGCGGTGAATCCGAAGAAAACCTATCTGGTCGCCGGCTGGGCCAGCATGGAACCTAATCTCGAAGGCAAGCCGGTGTGGGATATCGTGGCCGATTACCTGCGCCACAAAAAGACCGTAAAAATCACCGAGCCCAATCTGCCTAAGATCAAAGGCATCACCAGCAATGCAGGGCTTGCGCTGCTATAAGCATCCCGGGTCGCACCTGACCCTGTCATAAAAAAAGGGGCCGCATGGCCCCTTTTTTATTTTTCCTGGTTGGAGCCTTGGCTCAACCGTGCGCCTTGAGGGCGGCGATGCGCTCGTCCAGCGGTGGGTGTGACATAAATAACCGGCTAATGCCCTGACCGA
>JAYUFH010000452.1:0-1258 GCA_043738765.1 Pseudomonadota bacterium
AGCCGCCAGATCAATCCTGACGCATAGTTCTCGATCATCAGAATGACCGGTCCCTGATCGAGCGCGAAGTGGTTGTGCGAGATCCAACCGGACATTCCGGCACCATGACTCGGAAACGTCGGATTGAAACTGCACACGAGCCCGTACTCGCTGGCCATCTTCGGGTACGCCACGGCACAGTGCTGCAGGGTGGGCAGCACGATCTCAGGAGCGAACGGCAGCGATGCGACGACAGCCCACGGAGCCAGTGTGCCGTCATCCGGACCATTGGGCACGCCCCGGGCGACATACCCAAGGAAGCGCCGCGTGACTCCTCTCACTCGGCGTGTCGTCGGCCCCGGGCCGTTACTCGCCGTGATGCCCCAGGTGTGCTGGCCATAATCGCGGAAGCCCTTCGGATTGCGAATGGCGTACTGTTGGTTCACGTGGGTGGCGCGACGGCTGTTCTCGAAGTAGTCACTCCCCCGCCGGCGCATGAAGGCATCCTGGATGCCTCGGAAGTCAATCCACAGGTGGGAAAGCTGATGCATGAAGAGCGAGGCCCCGTACAGAAATTCGTGACCGTACAGCTTCGTCCAGCGATAGGTCGACGTCCAGGCGTGATAGCTCTTCTCGGGCAGGGGGTAGGTCGGCGAGCCAAGGCCGAGCACGTACAGAATCAGCGCCTCGTTATATCCCTGCCAGCGATATCGCAAGAAGCCGGTTTCTGGCTTCCACCCATGCGAGACGGTCGCGTGACCGTGTTGCGCCCATTGCCAATCCACGCGCCGGTACAAGGCATCGGCGAGCCTGCGCACCTCACCCTCATCGTCCGTGTCCTGATCGAAGTACGCCGCAGCGGTTAACGCGCCGGCGATCAGAATGGTCGTGTCGATGGTCGACAACTCAGAACGCCACGCGCGCCGACCGGTCGTGACATCGAGGAAATGATAAAAGAAGCCCCGGTACCCGGTCGCGTCCGGCATCGCGCCTTGCGGAGCGTTCCAGAAGAAGCGCAACGTGGCCAGCGTACGCTCGACCGCCTGGGCGCGGGCCACGAACGAGCGCTCGACCGCGACGGGATAGCTGGAGAGCGCCAATCCCACACCGGCGATGCTGGCAGGCATGCTATCGGTTGAGGTGTTGTCGGCAATGAGCCCATTCGACGGGTTGGTTTCCCCCCAGAAGTATCGGAAGGTGTTCCGTTGGAGGGTCTGAAGTTGCTCGTCGCCGTAGATGGGAGCCTGACGCCGGGTCGTGCTCTTCTGCGCGGTCACGA
>JAYUFH010000453.1:0-1258 GCA_043738765.1 Pseudomonadota bacterium
CTATAAATCTCCGCCCCTGCCTTCTTAAACTCCACCGCCTTCTGTTCCATGCCCTTCTTCAACGCCTCCTCGTCGGTGACACCTAGCGACGCCGCGTAGTCGCGCACGTCCTGGGTGATCTTCATGGAGCAGAAGTTGGGGCCGCACATGGAGCAGAAGTGGGCAACTTTGTGGGCCTCTTTCGGCATCGTGGCGTCGTGGTATTCCCGTGCCTTTTCCGGATCTAGCCCTAAGTTGAACTGGTCCTCCCAGCGGAACTCGAAGCGCGCCTTGGACAGGGCGTTGTCGCGGATCTGCGCGCCGGGGTGGCCCTTGGCGAGGTCGGCGGCGTGGGCGGCGATCTTGTAGGCGATGATGCCGTCGCGCACGTCCTGCTTGTTGGGCAAGCCTAAATGTTCCTTCGGGGTGACGTAACACAACATGGCGGTGCCGTACCAGCCGATCTGCGCAGCACCGATGGCCGATGTAATGTGGTCGTAACCCGGGGCGATGTCCGTGGTCAGCGGCCCCAGGGTATAAAACGGCGCCTCGAAACAGTCGGCCAGTTCCTTGTCCATGTTCTCTTTGATCAACTGCATGGGCACATGGCCGGGGCCTTCGATCATGGTTTGCACGTCGTGTTGCCAGGCGATCTTGGTCAACTCGCCCAACGTCTCCAGCTCGCCGAACTGGGCGGCGTCGTTGGCGTCCGCGAGGCAGCCGGGGCGCAGGCCGTCGCCGAGGGAGAAGCTCACGTCATACGCCTGCATGATTTCGCAGATATCCTCGAAGCGGGTATAGAGGAAATTCTCCTGGTGATGGGCGAGGCACCACTTGGCCATGATGGAGCCGCCGCGGGACACGATGCCGGTGACGCGGTGGGCGGTGAGGGGCACGTATTTCAGGCGCACGCCGGCGTGGATGGTGAAGTAGTCCACGCCCTGCTCCGCCTGCTCTATTAAGGTATCGCGGAACATTTCCCAGGTGAGGTCTTCCGCCTTGCCGTTCACTTTCTCCAACGCCTGGTAGATAGGCACCGTCCCGATGGGCATGGGGGCGTTGCGCAGGATCCACTCGCGGGTCTCGTGGATGTTCTTGCCGGTGGACAGATCCATGAGGGTGTCGCCGCCCCAACGCGCCGACCACACCATTTTCTCCACTTCCTCCTCGATGCCCGAGGTCACCGCGGAGTTGCCGATGTTGGTGTTGATCTTCACCAGGAAGTTGCGCCCGATGATCATCGGCTCCAATTCCGGGTGATTGATGTTGGCGGGAATAA
>JAYUFH010000454.1:0-9189 GCA_043738765.1 Pseudomonadota bacterium
TACGAACTTCCCGAGATCATCGCGGTCCCAATTACCCACGGCCTGCCAGAATACCTCGCCTGGCTCAATCAACCGGACAGAAGCTAAATGCAAAAAATGCTCTCGAAGTGGCTGTTTCTCGCTTTCGTTTACCTGTCGCTGGCCGCAGCACATGCCGATTCCCTGCAAGAGCCTGAATTGCTCGAAGCCGATCAGGCGTTCGCACTCAGCACACGGGTGCTCGATGCCAATACGATTGAAGCTAGCTGGAAAATCGCACCCAACTATTATCTCTACCGCGACAAGTTCAAGTTCGAAGTGGTGAGTGGCGATGTCGTGCTGAGCCCGGCACGCTTTCCCACTGGCAAGATGAAGCACGATGATAACTTCGGCAACGTGGAGATCTACACCCAGTCGGTCAAGGTGACGCTACCATTAGAACGGCTCAACGCAGCCCGCATGAACACCGTACTGCGCATTACCGCACAGGGCTGCAATGACGCAGTGGGCGTGTGCTACCCGCCACACGTGAAGGAAGTGACCTTGACACTAGCGGCCGGCAAGACGGCAAGAGGAGAGAAAACACCACCACCGGCAACCGCCGCCTTGCCAAAGACGATGGAGAAAAATGAGGCGCTGCGCAGCCTTGGTGGTTTGAGCAAGCTGATCGCACCAGCGGGTAGCGACGAGCCGGTGAACCCGGACCAGGCCTTCCTTGTCGAGGTAACCGCCACAACACCACAGACACTCAGCGCGAAGATGGTGATCGCCGACTGCTGTTACCTGTATCGCGACAAGGTAAATTTCCACTTGACCGCAAGCGACGGCGGCGCACCGCCGCCTGACGTAAAGCTGGGCCATATCGCCTTGCCCGCCGCCGAAGTGAAGCAGGATGAATTCATCGGCAAGACCGAGGTGTATCACCATGGCTTCGAGATAGCGCTGCCACTACTGGGCCGCAGCCGCAGCACGCCCGATCTTATCTTGAGCATCGGCTACCAGGGGTGCTCGGAAAAGGGCGTAGTCATCTGCTACCCGCCCATGACCAAGAAATTCCTGCTGCGCGCCTCCGGCGCCGTGGTTCCGGTGCTGGCCGATGGAACGACCGCACAGCAAGCCCCCGACAATGCGGCCGGCAACGGAACACCGCTGTCAGAACAGGACGCCCTTGCCCAGCGCCTCGCCAACGGTAACGCCATCGCCACGATTTTGGCATTTTTCGGCCTAGGATTGCTGCTGGCCTTCACGCCTTGCGTATTCCCCATGATACCCATCCTATCGGGCGTGGTCGTGGGCCAGGGCGCGAAAATTTCCACGCGCTTCGCGTTTTTCCTGTCCCTTGCATACGTGCTCACCATGGCGGGTACGTATGCAGTGGTCGGTGTGCTGGCGGGGCTCTTTGGCGCAAACCTCCAGGTATGGTTCCAAAACGTCTGGGTCATCAGCGCCTTTGCCACGGTGTTTGTACTGCTGTCGCTGTCGCTGTTTGGCTTCTATGAACTGCAGATGCCGAGCGCCATCCAAAGTCGTCTCGCTGAAATGAGTAATCGCCTGCAAGGCGGTCGTGTCGTCGGCGCCGCCATTATGGGTATGTTATCCGCTCTCATTGTCGGTCCGTGCGTAACGGCGCCGCTGGTCGGGGCGCTCATTTATATCGGCCAGACCGGCGACGCCGTGCTGGGTGGCAGCGCACTGTTCGCCCTGGGCTTAGGCATGGGGACACCTCTCGTCATCATCGGCACATCCGCCGGCAAGCTCCTTCCCAAGGCCGGCCCCTGGATGGACACGATCAAGGCGGTGTTCGGCGTCATGATGCTATGGGTCGCGCTCTGGTTGTTGGAGCGCGTGCTGCCAGCCGCCGTGACGATGATGCTGGCCGGAGGCTTGCTTGTCGTCTCCGGCGTCTATATCGGCGCATTCGATTCCATGACCACCGGTGTCAGCGGCTGGCGCCGCCTCTGGAAGGGACTGGGACTGGTGATGGCTCTGTATGGCGCCATCCTGCTGATCGGCGCCGCCGGAGGCGCTACCGATTTACAACAACCGCTGAAGGGCACGGGTGTGGTGGCCAACAGCATGGCAACCCAGCCGGAAACCCTATTCCGCCGCGTCAAGGGACCGGAAGGCCTCGACCAGGCACTGACCGAGGCACGCACCCAAGGCAAACCCGTGATGCTGGATTTCTACGCCGACTGGTGCACGTCCTGCAAGGAAATGGAAAAGTACACGTTCAATGACCCCGCCGTGCGCGCGGCCCTGGCCGGAGCGGTTGTGTTGCAGACCGACGTGACGGCCAACGACGACCAGGACCAGGCACTGCTCAAGCGGTTCAAATTGATCGGCCCGCCAGCGATTCTGTTCTTCTCTGCCAGCGGCAACGAGCTGTCGCGTGCGCGCGTCGTGGGCTACCTGCCGGCCGAAAAATTCGCTCCCCATGTGCGGTCCACGTTGGCGCGGCCTTAATACCTGTCTCTACAGTGTTACCCGACCCGAGCGATCACTTATCCGTATGAAAAAGATTCTGCCCCTCATCCTCCTCGCCCTGGTAGCCATCGCCGCCGGTCTATGGGCTGCGCAATCCCTGCTCTCCCCGGCGGCGGGACCGCCGGCGGTGGCACAAACCAAGGTCCTGGACTTCAGCCTGCCCGACATGAAGGGCAAAATGCACAAGCTGAGTGACTGGCGCAACAAAGTGGTCGTGCTGAATTTCTGGGCCACCTGGTGTCCACCCTGCCGCCAGGAAATCCCGGATTTTATCCAACTGCAAAACACCTATGGCAAGGCCGGCATCCAGGTGATCGGGGTGGCGGTGGATAACCTCGAGGACGTCAAACAGTTCTACTATGAGACGGGCATGAACTATCCGGTCCTCATTGGTGGGCAGGATGCGTTCAACCTCATGGCCGAATTCGGCGAGACCACCGGCAGCCTCCCCTATAGTGTCATCCTGAATACCGATGGGCAGATCGTCGCACACAAACTGGGTGCCCTCGACCTGCCGAGGATGGAGGCCCTCATTAAACCCCACCTGGGCAACCCGTCAGGCGCCCTATCCCCGCCATGATAGGCCGGCGGATACCCACCGCGACGTAAATGTCGCCCGCCACGGTCCCGACACCGAACGGGGTTGTTGCCGCCACTGGCCTCGAATTGCGTTAACCCTCTAAACTAGACAAATACCGCGGGCGTGAGTAGACTGCGTGGCAATATCACACCGCGTGCACTTCGCCGCAATAAAACGACTTTTCCTTGAAGATACCTGCAGGATAGGACCCGATGGCGGAAATACTGGTGCTCAACGGACCCAACCTGAATCTCCTGGGCAAGCGTGAGCCACAACACTATGGCAGTACCGGTCTCGGCGAAATCAATGCCAGCCTGGTGCCCATCGCCCAAGCGGCCGGTCATGTTCTCGGTTTCTACCAAAGCAATGCGGAACATGAGCTGGTGCAGCGGGTACACCAGGCCATGGAGCAAAAAATTGAGTTCATCCTGCTCAACCCAGCGGCGTTCACCCATACCAGCATCGCCCTGCGAGACGCCCTAGCCGCCAGCAAGATTCCTTTTATCGAGGTGCACTTGTCCAATGTGCATGCCCGTGAGGAATTCCGCCGACATTCGTATTTCTCCGATCTGGCCTTGGGGAGCATTACCGGCCTCGGTGCCTTCGGCTACGAGCTGGCGCTGCGGGCCGCCATACATAACCTAAAGAACAAAGTCACTGCCAAATAGGGTGTTTACGTGGATATACGCAAGATCAAGAAACTCATCGAGATGCTCGAAGAATCGCACCTCACGGAGATAGAAATCCACGAGGGCGAAGAGACCATACGCCTGAGCCGCGCGGCGCCTGCCGCCGCCCCCATGAACACCTACTATGCCCAGCCGCCGGCACCCATGCCCGGTGCGACCGCGCCCACCGCCGTACCCACCCCCGCGGCGGAAGCACCCGCCGTACCCACGGGGCACATGGTGACCTCGCCCATGGTAGGCACCCTCTACCGCTCGGCCTCGCCCAACGCCAAACCGTTTGTCGAGGTGGGCTCGCAGGTCAAAGTCGGCGACACACTCTGCATCATCGAAGCCATGAAGATGCTGAACCAGATCGAGGCCGACAAGGCCGGCAGCATCAAGGCCATCCTCAAGGAAAACGGTCAGCCGGTGGAATATGGCGAACCGTTGTTTGTGATTGAATAACCCCCGAACGCCAACCATGATTGAAAAAGTTGTCATAGCCAATCGCGGCGAAATCGCCCTGCGTATCCAGCGGGCGTGTCGCGCCCTCGGCATCAAGACCGTGTGCCTGCACTCGGTGGCTGACCGCGACGCTAAATACGTCAAGCTCGCCGATGAGTCGGTGTGCATCGGGCCGGCCGCCGCCAAGGACAGCTACCTGAATGTGCCCGCGGTCATCAGTGCGGCGGAAGTGACCGACGCCGTCGCTATCCACCCGGGCTACGGCTTCCTGTCGGAAAACGCCGACTTCGCCGAACGCGTGGAACAAAGCGGTTTCATCTTCATCGGCCCGCGCGCCGAGACCATCCGCCTCATGGGCGACAAGATCTCCGCCATCCATGCCATGAAACAGGCCGGTGTGCCCTGTGTGCCCGGCTCCGACGGACCCCTGACGGAGGACGACGACCGCAACGTCAAACTCGCCGCCGGCATCGGTTACCCGGTACTGATCAAGGCGTCCGGCGGAGGTGGTGGCAAGGGCATGCGCGTGGTACACACCGAGGCCACCCTGGCCAGCGCCATCTCCCTAACCCGCGCCGAGGCCAAGGCGGCGTTCAACAACGACGTGGTCTACATGGAAAAGTACCTGGAAAATCCGCGCCACGTGGAATTCCAGGTGCTGGCGGACGAACACGGCAACGCCATCCACCTGGGCGAGCGCGACTGCTCTATGCAGCGCCGCCACCAGAAAGTGGTGGAGGAGGCGCCGGCCCCCGGCATCACGGAAAAAGTGCGCACCCGCATCGGCGAACGCTGCGCCGAGGCCTGCCGCAAGATCGGCTACCGCGGCGCCGGCACCTTCGAATTTCTGTACGAGAACGGCGAGTTCTACTTTATCGAGATGAACACACGCGTGCAGGTCGAGCACCCGGTGACGGAGTTCATCACCGGTGTGGACATCGTCAAAGAGCAACTGCTCATCGCCTCCGGTGAAATACTGTCCTACCGCCAGAAAGACATCGAATGGCGCGGGCATGCCATGGAATGCCGCATCAACGCCGAAGACCCAAAAACCTTTATGCCCTCGCCCGGACGCATCACCCAGTTTCACCAACCAGGGGGGCCGGGTATCCGCGTCGACACCCATGTGTACAACAACTACATCGTGCCACCCTATTACGATTCCATGATCGGCAAACTCATCGCCTTCGGCGACACGCGCGACATCGCCATGGCGCGCATGCGCATTGCCTTGAGCGAAATGGTCATCGACGGCATCAAGACCAACATCGCCCTGCACCAGGACATCATGAATGACGCTGCGTTTCAGGCCGGTGGCGTGAACATTCATTATCTGGAAAAGAAGTTGGGGTTATAGCCTGCGTGACACGTAGCCAGTGGCCAGTGGCCGGGGAACGCCTTGGTCGCCTCGCGAGATTTCCTTGCCACCTACCACCCGCCACGTTTACCTGACGATATGCCCTGGTTGCAACTGCGACTACGCACGGACAAGGACAAGGCGGAATCCTGGTCCAACGCCTTGGAACAGTGCGGTGCGATCTCTGTCAGCCTGGAGGACGCCGGTGACGAACCGCTGCTGGCCTGCGCCCTGGAGGAAACCCCGCTCTGGTCACAGACCTGGGTGACTGCGCTGTTTGAAGCCGAGACTCAGGCCGACGCCGTTATGACACAGCTCACCCACCTGCTGCGTTTGCCCAACGCACCGGCATGCGAAATGGAAATGCTCGCCGACCAGGACTGGGAACGCGCCTGGATGGATCGCTTCCAGCCTATGCATTTCGGCGGCCCGCTGTGGGTCGTGCCCAGCTGGCTGGCACCGCCGCATCCCGATGCGGTCAACGTCATTCTCGATCCGGGGCTGGCCTTCGGTACCGGCACCCATGCCACCACCGCCTTGTGCTTATCCTGGCTGGCGCAGCATCCCCCTGTGAATCAGTACATCATCGATGTCGGCTGCGGCTCCGGGATTCTGGCCATCGCCGCCATCAAGCTGGGGGCGCGCCACGCCCTGGGGGTGGATGTGGACCCGCGCGCCTTGGAGGTAAGCCAGGAGAACGCCGAGCGCAACGCGGTGACCGCACAACTTTCCTTGGGCCTGCCGGAGGTGCTGCCGGACTCTCCACTGGCCGACCTGGTGATCGCCAACATTCTGGCACAGCCCCTAATGCAGCTGGCGCCACAGCTCATCCGCCTGGTCAAACCCAGTGGTACCCTTATACTTTCGGGTATGTTGGAAAACCAAACAGCGGAAGTGAGCCAACACTACGTGAACCATGTCGACCTCAAGCGCCAGGTGCATGACCAGTGGGCCATGCTGGTTGGCAAGCGAAAACCGTGCGGGTGAGATAACCAGAGCATGCATACTCGCTGCCCCCAATGCCGCACAGTTTTCGTCGTTAAGCCGGCCCAGCTGGCGGCGCGCGACGGTTTGGTGCGCTGCGGACGCTGCATGACGGTGTTTAATGCGCAGGAGTCACAGGTGGAAAAGACCGCGGGCAGCACACCGACGGCGGCCACGCAACGCAAGCCCGCGAAGAAAACGGCCGCAAAAACAAAGCCGGCGTCAGGCAAGAAAACCAGCGCAAAAGAATCACCCGACAGCGCCCGACCCCGCAAAAGCGCGACCCCCCGCCAGGAAACCCAACCTGAACCCGACAGTATCGGACCCTTGCAGCTGACGCTGCCGGGTCTGGCGCCCAGGCTGCAGACGCGCCTGCCTTTCTGGATCCTCGGCAATCTCCTGTTGTTCTCGGCGCTGTTGGCCCAAGGTATCTATTTCTACGGCAGCGACGTGGCGCGCTTAAGTCCCTCTCTCAAACCGACTCTCGCCGGTGTGTGTCACGTGATGGGATGCGAGTTGACACCGCCGCAAGACATCAACCTCATCGACCTGGTGGAGGCACGGGTAGCACCCCATCCGAAATTCAACAAGGCCCTGCGCATCCGCGCCACCTTGGTGAATCGCGCGTCCTTCGCCCAGGCCTTTCCCACCATGGAAGTCACCCTCAGCGACAACAGTGGACAGGTGATCGCGCGGCGTGCATTCAAACCGGCGGAATATGTGGAAAAATCCCGTGCCGACAATGAACTCATGCCACCCAATGTAGCGATTCCGGTTCTGTTGGATGTCACCCATCCCGATAACCGCGCCCTCGGCTACGAAATCCGTCTGTTACCCACTAATTAAACGCCGAATCCACGGACAGTCAGTGGTCGATGCAACTTTTTATCGACTGTACGGCACGGTTTTTCACCCTTCCCGTCAATTGCCTCTTCCCTGGGCACCTCGTTTCTGGGTATGATGCCCGCCTTTTCCTCCGCAAAGACGGGGAAGAGAAACACCCATGCAACTCGGACCTTATACCCTAAAAAACAATCTGCTGGTCGCACCCATGGCAGGGGTCACGGACAGACCGTTCCGTCAGCTCTGCAAAAAGCTCGGCGCGGGCATGGCTGTGTCCGAAATGGTGTCGTCCAACTCGCTTTTATACGGCAGCGAGAAGACCTTGCGCCGCGCCAATCACGCAGGCGAAACCGAGCCGAAGTCGGTGCAGATCGCCGGCGCCGATCCGGTCATGATGGCCAACGCCGCGCGCCACAACGTGGACAACGGCGCGCAGATCATCGACATCAACATGGGCTGTCCGGCGAAGAAAGTCTGCAACGTCATGGCCGGATCGGCACTGCTGTGCGACGAACCCCTGGTGGTGCGCATCCTCGAGTCCGTAGTGAAGAGTGTGTGCGTGCCGGTAACATTAAAGATACGCACCGGTTGGGACCGGGATCATCGCAACGGCGTAGCCATCGCGCGCATCGCCGAGGCCTGCGGCATCCAGGCCCTCGCGGTGCACGGCCGCACCCGCGCCGACGCCTATATGGGTAGCGCGGAATACGACACCATCGCCGCCATCAAGGCCGCGGTGCGTATCCCGGTCATCGCCAATGGCGACATCGACACGCCGGAAAAAGTGAAATATGTTTTGGATTACACCGGCGCCGACGGTGTGATGATCGGGCGCGCCGCCCAGGGACGTCCGTGGATCTTCCGCGAGATCGCCCATTTCCTCGCCACCGGCGAGAAACTGGCGGAACCGACGGCGGCGGAGGTGCGCGATATCCTCCTCGGCCACCTGGATAATCTGTATGCGTTCTACGGCGAACATCTGGGCGTGCGCATCGCGCGCAAACACATCTCCTGGTACAGCAAAGGTCTGGTGGGCGGCGGCGCCTTCCGCCACGCCATGAACAAACTCGAAAGCGTGGTCGAACAGATCGACAGCATCCGCGAATTCTTCGGACAACACGTGGCGCGTGCGCCACTCAACATCGGGCAAGCGGCATGAAAGAACATCACCCGCGCAAGGGCCCGCTGGCGGCGTGCGTCAAAACCTCCCTCGACCGCTATTTCCACGACCTGAACGGCGAGAAGCCCGGCAATCTTTACGAAATGGTGATCATCGAGATCGAGCGCCCGCTGCTCGAGGCAGTCATGCATCACGCGCAGAGCAACCAGTGCAAGGCGGCGCGTATGCTCGGCATCAACCGCAATACCTTGCGTAAAAAACTCAAGCTGCACGGGATGGACTGAGGGGCTGGCGCCGTCCAACAACACAGTTATGTAGGTTGGGTTGAGGAACGAAACCCAACAAATAAACACTCAAGCCGTTGGGTTTCGCTGGCGCTCAACCCAACCTACGGGACTTTGTGGTTTTGTAGGGTGGGCATTGCCCACCAACGGAAGCCGACCGATGCCGCGCGCGGTGGGCGATGCCCACCCTACATCACAACGATACATTTATTTGACGTCTTACCAATCACAATCGGATTATTCCCGTCATCCGCATTCATCGCTCTCCGAAGAGGCAGCATGTCCAGCATCCAGCGTGCATTGATCAGTGTTTCCGATAAAACCGGCATCGTCGATTTCGCCCGCGCCCTCGGCGAATATAAAATCGAAATCCTGTCCACCGGCGGCACCGCCAAGCTGCTGAGCGAAGCCGGCATCGCGGTGCG
>JAYUFH010000455.1:0-1253 GCA_043738765.1 Pseudomonadota bacterium
AAGATACCGTTGGCAAAAGGTGTGTCCATGGACGACGCGGTGGAATCCATGAAGATCCGCGCCAACAAGCTCAACATCAAACTGGTGGCGGAAATGCCGTTGTCGAAACAGATCGAGGCCATGGGCGTGAAGTCGCGGCGCATCGACATCTACCAATTCTGCGATCCACTGACCGCGAAAAAAATGGTCGAGTACGACATTAATTTCGCCGCCTACCTGCCGTGCCGCATCACGCTGGTGGAGGATGCCAAGGGCCAGGCCTGGTTGGTGATGATGAATCTCGACATGTTTATCCAGGACCCGAAAATCAACGGGCCGCTCAAGGACGACGCCATCCGGATACGCAATACACTCACCGAGATCATGCAGGCCGGCGCCAAGGGTGATTGGTAACAGCGGCAACCCTGCCGGCCCGACAATAGTGTTGGGCCGGCGGCGGTCTCAATCTGCTGGCGACAGATTTATTCCTTACTCCTTATCTCAATTACACTGAGCCATAGCGGACAACACGTCGCTATCGCTGTTCACTACAGTTCATGTTGGTCTATTTGCTGATCCGCGACGACTTTCGGCGACCCGAGCGGGAAGCTGTGATCTCGCGCTTGGCATTCAGGACCTCGGTTAGCGCTTGCTGAAGCGTTTCTCGACCGCTGGCGGAATAGTTGAGGTGGCGGTAGGCATCGAAGACTACGTTGGCGATATCCTCGCCTTCGATCATGAAGTAACTCCAATGCCGCTGCATCGGACCATCCGGGCCATGGGTAGCACCGATCGTTTTCCAGTCCTTTGGGTCGCTGGTCCGGGGAGACTGTTCGTCAAGCACCAGGTAATAGCGCCGACAGGTTTTTAGAACCAGATAGGCAATACGCCCGTCCGGCGAAAAATAAAAATCCCGAAGATACCCGCGGTACGCCAGGACCCTATTACCCTCGCGAATATGGGTGAGCACAAAGGCGTGAATCAGGCCGCCGTTAGTGTCGGCCGCCAGAAGGTCATAGATCCAACCGTGGCGCGCAACGTTGCGCAGGCGTCCGTTCACGACGGCATGGGCGACGAGGTTTCCCATCAAAAATCCGGCGGCACACGTTCCCATGATGTAGGCGAAAATCCACGCTGCGGAATGCTGGTACATCAAATCCAATGATGTAAGCGTGACACCTTTAAGTTCGGTGATCTGCATCGTGGACGCCAAGCCTGCAATGCTGATACACGGCAGCCAGGAGATATGGTGACACGCAGGAAGCAGTGCGAGA
>JAYUFH010000456.1:0-24172 GCA_043738765.1 Pseudomonadota bacterium
CCGGGCGCCATCCTTGAAGTCGACATGACGGGGCAGCAGCTGCGCCGCTGGGATGCCGATCGCAATGGCAGGAACTTTGCCGGCGGAATAAACGACGTCGTGGTGACCGCCAATGGCGGAGCTTATGCCACGGTTTTTGGTCCCTACGTTGACCTGCCCACCGCCGTGATCGGCAAGGTCCTCTACCTTGCCCCTGGCAGCAGGCAATGGGTGGAGGTGGCGGACGATCTCAATTACGCCAACGGCGTAGGCGTCTCCCCAGACCAAAAGACCCTCTACGTTAGCGAGACTGTCGGCAACAGCATCAAGAAGTTCACGATCAATGCTGACGGCACATTGAGCCACCGAGCGAATTTCGCGCTGCTGAACCTGCTGGTAAAGAACAAGAATGAGTCCTGGTGGCTTGGACCCGACAGTATGAAGATCGACGGCAAAGGAAATATCTATGTGGCCCAATGGTTTGGTGGCAAGGTTCTGAAGCTGTCCCCGGACGGCAAGCTGCTGCATGTTTTCGAGATTGCCGCAGGCGACGGCACCACCAACGTGGCCTTTGGCGACAGCGAGAAAGTTTTGTATGTGACTGTGGTGAAAGATCCAAACGACCCGCAGGCCAAGGGCAGCATCGTAAAGATCGCGAATGTTGAGTAGCCGCGGCCCCGACCCCCTGGAGCTGGCAGGACTTGATCGACTGGCCTTGCTGGTAGACAGCGGTCCTGGCAGCAACGATGCTGCGCTCGAGGAGGCGCACGCCATACTGTCGGCGCTCGACACCGGCGTAGGCTACCGCAGCGAGAAGATCCACTTTGCGCATGACGCTTTCGCTATCTGGTTTAGCGCCCGCAAATGGCAGAAGTGGGGCACTGAACCTGGTGTGTATCGAAGCATCGTATTGAGCCACGTGGCGACGGTGCGCTTCGCGGTTGAACAATTGGTGAAGCCCGGACTGTGAATTGGCTTGCGCCGCAACGCGGACCACGGTTTCACATCTGCCAGAGGAACGATGCAATGTCACGTGTCTTCATGCCGCTAGCTTCGCTGCTCCTGCTCTGCCCAATGGTGTTCAGCCAGAGCGCGGCGATTCCGGCGCCGACCGCGCAATACACGCCGGACGGCGCCATGCAGCGTCCCGATCGCTATCGGGAATGGATCTACCTCTCCACCGGCTTCGACATGAGTTACAACCCTGCCATGCGCATGGGTCAGCACCTGTTCAACAACGTGTTCGTGAATCCCGAGGCCTACCGTGCGTATCTGGCGTCAGGCACGTGGCCTGACAAAGCCGTCCTCGTGCTTGAAGTACGTGGCGCCATGGACAAGGGTTCCATCAACAAGGCTGGCCGCTTCCAGGGCACCGGGATCATGGGGCTGGAGGTTCACGTCAAGGATGCCGCGCGCTTCGCAGGTCAATGGGCCTTCTACAGCTTCGAGTCCGATCGGCCAGCGAAAATGATCCCCCAAAGTGCGGACTGTTATAGCTGCCACACCAGGAACGCGGCCGTGGATACAACTTTTGTGCAGTTCTATCCCACGCTCCTGCCTATCGCCCAGGCCAGGGGAACGCTTTCTGCCTCATATAAACGAGAGGTCGCCGAGTCAGAGCACAAATAGCCGAAATCACGACGTGCTACTATCAAGCAGGCCTGACCGCCGCATCATGGAGACTACCCAATGGCTTCTGCTCCGAGCACAAAGCAGTTTTCGCAGATCATTCTGGTGCTCGCCGCGGCGTTATCCTGTTCGTGGCAAAGTGGTTTGGCGTCGGCAGCGGAGACGCTGGTACCTCTGCATGTCGCCACATTCGATTCCGGTTTTGGCGGCTACCTCACAGCCAAGAGCATCGAGCGCGAGGCATCGCCGCTGCTGCGAGAATACGCTGCCGACATCACCATTCATCATTACGGCGACACCAGGAATCTTCCCTACGGCGAGAAAAGTCCCGAGCAGATCGCTGCGCTCGGCAGTGCGGGCGTTCTGACTGCGCTGCGTGAGGGCGCTGATGTGGTTTTCATCGCGTGCAATACTGCGTCTACCCAGTATGAGCGCATTCGCCAGGCTGTGGATGCTGTGTACCCGGGCGAGATGAAACCCGTCGTTTCGATCATCGACGTTTCTGCGCAGGAGGCCAGGCAGCGCATCGATTCCGCACTTGTGGCACACAAGAGTGCTGTTTTTGTGATCCTTGCCACCCCCGCCACAGTAACAAGTATGGTCTATCCGAGGAAGCTTGCGGCGCTCTATGGGACTGCGCTGGTAGCAGAGCCTGCACACACGTTCACTCAACCGCGCTGGTTCAGTACTTCCGGTGCAACTGTACAGAGCCTGACCCAAAAGAGCGTGATCACTCTGTCCGAGGGGCGTCGCATCGATATCTACCAGCTTGCACCGGCGAACTGGGTCGAGATGATCGAACACGGCGCGGATTTGAAGACTAAGCATGACGCCGTACGGCGCGACCTGGCGCTGCTTAGGGCCGCACTCCCACCGGGCGCAGCGCCGGACGTAGTGGGGTATTTCTGTACCCACTTCCCAATCCTCGACGGAATGATCCGCGCCGAAATGACAGCCGACGGTGCCAGCCCCAACGCCACCAGCTACATTGCGCAAGGGCAATTGATGGCTACGATATTCAAGCGCATGGCGGTAGAGCGATTCAGGGGGCATGAGCGGGCGATACCGAGCTCCGATGATGAGTTCGCGAGGCTTGAGGAGCGCGCGCGTGCCACCATCACGATCAGCGGATCCAACGGCGACACGACGCGTGAACTGGCGCGGACGCTGTTCCCTGCCGATCCCCCACCGCGGGTCACCGAAGAAGACATGGGTGATCTGGCCGCCACCGCATCCGGGGACAAACACTGATGTACAGACGACTATCGATCCTGAGATCGACGTTAGTGGTCGTGGGGAGCGCCGTTCTCGTCGGATCGCTCTCTGCGGCGACCACCCCGCCCCCAAAGGAGGATCTGCTGTGGGATCACTTGCGCGCCTCAGTCGTCAACGTTGAGAGCCAGCTGAGCGGCGTTGTCGGGGTCGCGATTCTGGATCTCACGACGGGTCGCGAACTCCTGTTACATCCGGACGAGATCTTCCCACAGGCGAGTTCAATAAAAATCGCAGTACTTGCCGAGCTGTACCATCAGGATACGCAATCGTCTGAGGGCGTGCACGGCAAGGCACGGCTGACGGATCTATATAAAGTGCGCTCTGAGGATCTGGTAGCCGACAGCGCCATCATGGGCGGGTTGACGCCAGGCGTTACACAACTCACCAACCGCGATCTCGCCACGATGATGGTCGCCGTGAGCGATAATTCCGCGACCAATGTGTTGATCGATCGCGTCGGTATGGACAACGTAAGGCGACTGACGGACAGCCTCGGCCTCAAGAACACGCAGCTGCGCCGGAAAATGATGGATCTGAAAGCCGCAGCCGCGGGTCGGGAAAACATTTCTACGCCACGCGAGATGATGCATTTTCTTGAGGCGCTGTATCGGGGCAAGGTTATCGCGCCCACGCTGCAAGATGATTTCTTCTCTGTTCTGGCAACACCAAAGGACAGCTGGCTCCCTCGGGAGTTGCCTCCGGAGGTTCGAATAGCCAATAAGCCTGGGTCGCTCGAGGGTGTGCGCAATGATTCCGGGATCGTCTTCGTTCAGAATCGACCTTACGTGATCTGCGTGATGACAACGTTCTTGGCCAGCGAGCGGGCGGGCGAAGAGGCAATCAGCCGAATTTCTGCAGAAACCTACAGTGTCTTCGATCGGCTGGCGCGAGCCTCAGAATACGGGCGGGTAATTTCTCCCGGCAATGGAAATAGTCGCTAGCGAATTGCTCAAATGACACTGCTGCTAGTCCCGCTCTGAGACAAGACGGCGCTGCCCCCCCCCGGCAGCGCCTCCGGCCTGATGCCTTACTTCTTTACGCTCGAACCGTGCGAGGCAGCGCATTGCCATTTGCCGCCCGGCATCTTGACCCAGGTATCGGTAAAGCGCTCTTGTTCATCCATAGGCTTGCCCTTGGAGTCGGTTCCCTTGCCGATGAAAACGCCGGTCGCGATGGCCGCGTCGCCGTAGACAACGACCTCCAGATTCTCATACTCGGCACTGGTCCAATGTGTTGCTTTTGCCGAGGCAAGGGTTTGGGCTTTGTTGGTAACCTTTCCGTCCTCGCCCGTATTGACAAACTTTTCGGTCAATAGCGGTGCGAGCAGGTCCACGTTATTGGTCTTCTGAGACTGCAGCCACTGATGCTCCTGCGCGGCGACAGCCTTTTCCGTCTCACCCATCGCCATTTGAGCCTGCAGCGTCCCGGCAGCGCCCAGCGAGAGGATTCCAAGTAAACTGTAGATGACCTTACGATTCATGGTCTGCTCCTGAATGAGAGAGTTTGGGTTCTCGAACACGGCCATTCTGCTCCCTTTTCCCGCCCTGTCCTACTTGCCCTTCAACCCCTGGACCGACTGGATGAATACCGTACCTACACCAGAAACGTCTTTCCGAACCGCAACCACCCGGGATATTGATGCGCTTCGTCAATTTGAACAGGGCATCGTGAGTGCCGAGCGCGCCTTCGACCCCACCCTTAAGGCGGGGCGAGTCCAGTACTACGATATCGAAAAGATGATCCTCGACGAGCAGGTGCGGTTTGTGGTCGCGGAACGTGGCGATGAACTCGTCGGCTGCGGATTTGCCCGTATCGATACCGCCAAGGCTTGCTTGAGCCATGCACAACAGGCCTACCTGGGTCTGATGTATGTCGATCCCAACTATCGGGGCCAGTCGATTAATGGCCAAATTGTCGAACGACTCAAGCAGTGGTGTCGCACCAGGGGCGTAACGGAACTACGGCTGGACGTGTACAGCGACAATCTGATTGCCCTGGGTGCCTATGAAAAAGCGGGATTTTCAAAACACATGATCGAGATGCGATTGCGTTTGGACGCTACCTAACGTTGGTGTCGCGCTTCAATCAGCCTTTTATCGCCACCGGCCACACCCATTGGGGCAACGAAGCACCCGACTTAGGAAATCAGCCCCCGCAATGCGACCTCAACCTGCTCGGCACTCTGAAACACTACCCCGTGCAGACCCAGCGCCTTTGCCGCCTCAACATTTGCCGGCAGATCGTCAATGAATACGCTGTCCTCGGCAGCAAGGCCATAGCGGCTCAGCAGATGCTCAAAGATCGCCGCTTCCGGCTTCACCAGCTTGACCAGGCCAGATACGACGATGCCGTCAAAATGCGTCCAGAACTGAAACCGTTCCCTTAAGTACGCGAAGATCCCCGCAGGCATATTGGACAGGCAATACAGCGGCACTCCTCGGGCTGCGAGCGCCGCCAGCAGCGCGACCGAATCCCGCTTCGGCTGCAGCGAGTCGCGTATAACCTCAAACAGGTTGGCCAATTCCGGCACCGACCGCCCCGCTCTTTCCCCGATGCGCTCCAGCAGCATCGATTCAGACAAGACCCCCCGGTCCAACTCCAGCCAATCGGCGTGATAAAAGATGAGTTCCTTCATGGCCGCACGCTCGCCAGGGTCCGCGTAGTACCCCTCGAGAATCCGCCCCGGATTCCAGTCGAGCAACACGCCACCGACATCGAAAATGACATTCTTCACAGCCTGTGGACCTTCAGTTTCTTCGCCACTCGCCTCATCAAATCCTCACCCGCTCCTTCTTCCCCTCCCGATCCGAATACCGCTGCTTCGCCGTCAGAGTTTCAATCTCCACCTCCACACTTTTCCCCTCGTACACCGTTTTCTTCAGCCACGCCAACTCGGATTCCCGATCTGCCGCCCCAACCTCGCCCACCCAGATCTTGTCTTCTGAATTCCACCGGTATCCTCTGGCTTTTAACGCGTCCTTCGAATCGAAGGGGGATCCTAGCGCCGCCACACGATAGGACGTCTGTCGTGCATTCTCCAACAGCGCATGAAGTGCTGGCGTACCACTGTCTCCGAGCGGCCCCGCCAGAACCCTGAGCAATGCCAGACAGTCGGTCTCCGCACGGTGTGCGTCATAGAAGAACCCAGTCCGATAAGATAAGAACTCCAGGGCCGAACTGCCATAGCCCTGGTCCCGCCACGCGATGTCCCGGATGGAACAGGCCCAATGAAAACCTTCAAAAAAGGGCAATCGCGCCTCTATAAAAGCCCGATCAAAGCTCGCGTTGTGGGCAATGACGAGCCCCACACCGTGGAGCAGCTCGACGATCGCCCCATCATCCAGCCGCTTTCCGCTCACCATCTCATTGGTGATGTGGTGAATCGCAGTGGATTCCGGCGGAATCGGTCGCCCGGGATCCTCGAGCCCAGAGTAGCGACCTACAACCGCTCCCACCTGTCCCGTGGCCGCGCCGTACTCGAACACCACCACGCCCAGCTCTATGATCTGATCGGCTTCAGAGTCCAATCCGGTGGTCTCGACATCAACAATAGCGGCGCGGCGAACATTGCCTCCACGGATTTTTGGACTCCCAGCATAGCCGGGATCTAGCCGACGCAATACGCGGTAGTCGGGGCTAGAGGCCAGGCGCGTTGCGAGTGCTGCCAGTTCGTCCATCAACTCACCTATTCTGGTTCCTTCATACGTTGATCTATCTCTGGCGATGGGGCAGCAGTCCCTCAATCTGGCTCTGCATCCTGGTCAAGTCAGACTCGCCCTGATAGCGGGCAACGATGTGACCGGAGGAATCGATGATGAAGCTCAGTGGAAGGCCGAGTACGCCGCCATAGAGTCCGGCGAGCTTGTCGTCGCCCATGACAATTGGGTAGGTGAGGTGGTATTTGCGCACAGCGCTTTTAACCGGCGCCGGTTCGTCGTCCATCGAGATGCCGACAATCTGGAATCCGTCGCGCGCAAATTTCGCCTGCCAGGCCGACAACGTCCTGATCTCCCCAAGGCAGGGAGCACACCACGTCGCCCAGAAGTTGACCAGGACCACCTTTCCGCGGTGGCTGTTCAGGTTAAACGTCTGCCCCGCCAAATCTTGCCGGGTAAAGTCGGGTGCCAATTTTGTCTGGCGTCCGATCTCAGCCGTACCGTCGTGAAGGACAGGATCCGGCGCCGGGGCCCGTGCCTCCATCGCAAGAACGGGCGTGATCAGGCCGACGACGAAAAACAGCCTGATTGTCGCCGCGGCGACAGCAGATGCCTGGAGCACGCCCCTCACCCGCTCCTGGCTATGGAATAGCCATGGCTGACCCAGTCGTCGCCAAAATTACTCTCTATGTAGAGGGCTTTGACGTGAGTGAAACCCAGCGCATGGAGCTCGTCGTAGGCCGCGGCGAGATTTGGGCAGTGGCTCCACGGACAGCAACCGCAATAGATGACGATCGAGGTGTCCTTGGGCAGTTTCGCAACCCGACTTCGTAGCAGCTGCAGCCCCGCGTCTTCACTGGTGGGACCAACGTACTCGGACGCCGGAATATGGGCCTGAGTGTAGAGTTTTCGGAACCCGACGTGCAGCATTAGTGGTTTCGGCGCAGACGCATTCTTAAGGACCCCGGTGAGCTCCGCCGGCTGAAGCAGATCGGTCGTCGGAATCGACGCGGCCGGCTTGTGATCGGCGAGGACGGCCCCTGCCTGAAAGAGCAGAGCGACTGCGAAGGCAAAGGGATAGAAGGCTTTCATTGTGTTGTGCTGCATGACGATCGTCCTGTGTTTTGGAAGGGGCAACCCGAGCCGGCTATGTGAATCCGATGCCAATAATGCCTCACACGCGGCAGATCTGGGATTCTTTAGGTAAACCAACCACTTGCTCTTCACAATTTGAAGGCGGGCTCCGGTGCATCTGCGGAGGCCGGACAAAATCTATCCGACTCACGTCCCGTGTATTTCTACGCGATGGCACGATGATCCTGTTCAATGTTGTTGTTGAGATACTTGCAGCTGCATCCCTTCACGTGTGCAGAGTAACGGCCCACAGCCGAGCCCACCCATCGCGCAACTAACCTGAGTTGTAGTACACGGACTTTTCACCACATTAAACCACTCCGAGCGTCCAACCTGTTGCGCTCTACTCCACCTTATCCTTCGTCTTCGCCGCCTCGCTCGTCTGCCACTGCATGTTGGATGGATCGTCAGCACCACCCCGCTTCAACGGCGTGACGTGATCAAGAACATAGCCCGGGCACGACCCTGAGCTCTTCCCAGTCGATGGACAGGCATGATGGCTGTAAACCGGCGCTGAGGTTTGACTCGGTCGTCAACCCGCGAGGCCGGTTTACATTAGAGTAGACTTCGTGATGTATGGGCATAGATGGCTTGCCCCCCCCCGCAGAAGGAAGAGCAAAGCATGGCAAAAGGACGCAGTGCAGGTCAATTGATCGGACCCTTGGGGCTGGGTGTTTTAGCGCTAGCCTCGCTGGCGTGCGCAGCCGATAGTGCCCGGGTGGTGCTGCCGACCTTGGATGGCAGCATGCCGTTGATCATAGGACACCGTGGACTGCCAGGCCTGTATCCCGAGGAAACGCAACCTTCTTATGAGGCGGCTGCGGCAGCCGGTGCCGATTCCCTGGAAGAGGACTTGCACCTGACAAAAGATTGCGTGCTGGTGGCTCGCCACAACCCTTGGCTCAGCGATAACACCAATATCACGGCGGTGGCTCTGACGAATGCGGCGGTTGCTGCCCGCAGACGCACCGTGCCCGGTGTATGGGTCAACGTAAGGTATTCGCTCGCCGGCTACGGTGGCCCCGCCCAATATTTGAGTGACCTCACCAATCCCGCCGATCCCAAGTCGGTACTCAAATCGTTAGTAGTTGATGGTGAGGATCATACCAATGACTGGTCAATTACGGACTTTACGGTGGCTGAGCTCAAGCGCTGGATTGGGGGCACGACGTTCGATGCAGCCGACGAACGCCCCAACGCGTTAAATGGCAAGTACCCAATCTTGACCATGCAGGACATTATTGACCTTGCCAGATCCACAAGTGCAGCGACGGGCAGAACCATCACGGTCTATACGGAGACCAAGAATCCCTACTGGAACAACGCGCAGGCCATTGCCAACGGTTGCGGTTCCGGAAAACATCCATTTGAAGACGCGCTGATCAAACTGCTCACCATCAACAAAATGACCAGCAGGACCGCACCCATCTTTGTGCAGAGTTTTGATCCTGCTAGCCTGAAGTACCTGCGCTCAGCCGGTCTCAACACACGTATGGTGCAGCTGATTGACGGCAACGAAGTTGATTACGCCACGGGCGAAACGATTTACCGCAGCAACAATGCCAGTAACTTCGTTGATGGGCGTCCCTACAGCTGGACCGTGGCGGGTGACGGTCGTTTCTTCGGCGCTATGTTGACGCCTGCAGGGCTTGCTGAAATAAAGACCTATGCCGATGGTATTGGCCCGTGGAAGCCCCAGGTCATGAGCATGAAGGTATCGCCACTGAAAACCGCCAACGCCAACGGCACCACCCCTTACCTACCTAAACTTGCTGACGTCAATAGTGTCACGCCGACCGGTCTGATCGCCGCTGCTCACCAGGCGGGATTGTTTGTCCACCCTTACACCTTTCGAAACGAAAGCAAGTATCTGGCTGGATTATTTAACGGCGCTCCAACATTGGAGTTTCTGAGCTACTTCCGCGCGGGCGTTGATGGGGTATTTACCGATTTCGCAAACACGGGTGTGGCCGCACGATCGATCTACCTGGTGGAAACTGGTCGCTAAGCAATGGACAGAACATTCAGCCGCACGCAGCGGTGCGTTCACAACCTGGGGTAGGCATCGATGGGAACGTGCACGGCTGGTGCGCGTCTGGGCATACACTACTCTGGTCACTGAAAGGACAGCACCATGATACCGTTCCCGTCTGCATGGTCGGAATTGGTGCTCACTGGGGTCGCATACTCCACTGCGCCCGCTCATCACCGGGATATCCCCGCTAGTCCGGCAAGTGAAGCAACTCATATATTCTGTGGATATTAAGGCACCAAAGAACAGCGGCGTAGCGAAGATCCATGTGAGTGCTCTCGTTGGCCAGCTGTTGTCGCGAGAGCACGCAAGCAGCTGCTGAGAAGAAAGAGGCCGGCCAGAAGCCGAATCAATAGTACCCAGCGCGAACATCCGCCGTCGCGTGGTTATAGATGGCGTAGTTTTGTAGTGGCGATGTCAAGTACAGCGAATGCGGCGGCGACCACAAGAATGTCAACGATCCTGAGTCCCAGTTGGCGCTGCAATGCTAGCAGCGGAAAGAGCGATTCCGGGATCTGATCGATGCCCGGTACTTCAGCGCCGGGCGGGCATCGCAAGCGGCGCTTAACGAAACTTGACGATGCGTCCCCAAGAAGTGCCAGACTTGCGAAGGCTGCACCGAAAGCCCACCCGAACCCCAGGATTTGCGCCGCCAGGGCGCACGCAACGGCGGCGGCAATCAGACCCCGCCACGTCTTGTGACTGCCAAGCAGCCGCGTTCCATCTTGCATGGTCGTGCCAAAATCCAGCGGTGCCGTCCAGTGTTTGCCGAAGATGTGCGCTGCTGCCCAGGGCGCCGTGTTCGCAGTGACAATCAGCAGCAGGGGTATCAATAACTGGCGGATCAGTGATTCGGTTGGCATTTAACGTTTACTTACCTTATGACCGGCTTAGGATTACTCCATCCTCGATTCCGGTGATGGTTGAGAACTGGGTTAGACACTGTCGCCCTTCTCGTCACCTCGGACAAAACACTCCGCACTCCTTGCATATCCACCCTATCCTCCCCATTCCCAATCTGCAGCGCATCTGAACCCCACCGCATAGACGAGGCCGCCGCCTTGAAGCGCGCAGTAATCGCTCGAACCAGGCGCGACGCGCGCTGGCGCCCTAAGGTGCAATGCGTTCCAGTCCAGCCCCGCCGGCGCTGCCAGGTCGCTAGTCGCTGCGCAGCGTCGATAGGGCCTGCCCAAGCGTCAAACCGGGACTTTCGCCGCTCAGACAGCCAGTGACAATTGCCGCTGATTGATCATCTTCCGATGTACGCCCGGCCGCCCCCTGCTCAATCAGTCCCCGCGACAGACCGCCCGCGATCCGCCTTGACCCGCACGCTGATCTGCCCATTGTTTTCCAGCACGGCAAAATGCACATCTTCGACGCTCGCGCAACCGGCCAGCCGCAGCGCTGCATCGACTTCGGCCTGCGTCAGGCGCTCGCGATCCATCACATCGCGATACACGTGCCCATTGTGAATGAGCACCTGTGGACGTCCTTCGATGACCCGTGCCAACCGCTTGCTTCGAAAGGTGAGATACCCAATGACCCAGTTCGCCGCGACCAGCGTCACGGCCGAGAGTACACCGCCGAGCACGGAGTTATCGCCCCCGTTCATCGAGTTCTGCACGGCGTTGCTCAACACTAGCAGCAGCACCAGATCAAACGGAGCCAACTGCCCAACCTGCCGGCGTCCAGTAACGCGCAACAGCACCACCAAAAAAACATAGACCAGCAACGCTCGGACGATGAATTCCCACCAGGGAATGGCCAGGTTCCACATGATTTCAGCTCCAGCGGCAGCAATACCAGCCCCATCATAGCGCCGCTCGCGTCGGCCACCAGCCAAAATGCCTCGGCGGCCCACAGGCCCCTGAGGCGTCGCGAAGCCGATCGCACCCACTCCGCCTACGCTGCGCTAGCCCCCCAGTGGGCGTGGTGCGCTCATTGCATGTCGCGCCATTCCCACGGGCGAAGGGCCACGATAGCCCGAGTAACCCGCTTTGCGGTGTCCGCCCTACTCCCCTCTCTTTCACATCCTGACTTCGAATCCGCCCGAACCGCCCCTAGCGGTAGTCGCGATGGCAAGCATCACACGCCGCGTCAATTCGCTTGATTTGCTTCGCTACCGCCTTGCAATCACCACTCGCTGTGGTGCCCTCCCGCAGCTCACTCCCCAGTGCATCGGCATGCGACCGAAACTCTGTGTCCTGCTGATACGGCAAAGGAAACGCCTGCACCAGTTCTTCCTGCAAATGGCGGAGACTATCAAGTTCCCCACTCACGCTCTGACACGATGGAGTCAGGCGATCCGCCTGCATGCGCTGCAAATGAAATTGAGCGAGCCACATCACGGCATGAGTGTGTTGGTGCCGTTGCGCTACAGCGCGCGTAATGCCACTGCCCACAAGACCACCCATGACACTACACAGGCCGGCGAGTACCACGATTCTCATCATACTTATACCTTATAGGCACGCGCCCACTCACGCCACCTCAACCACGCGAAGCGCCACATCTCCCACGGCTTGAATCGTGTAGACGTCCGCTCTGGCCATCGACGCTGATATGACCATTGAGATCACTGCGACCCTTATGACACTCCTCTTTGCCAGGTCCGCAGTGTCCAGCCGGTGCCGCGTAGTGCAGCACGCGCACTTGCTCGTCCCCCGCCACAACAATAATGCAGGGCGGCTGCGCTGTACTCCCAGGGCCGCTCAGTTCACATTCGAGACCGCAAAGGCCTGTCCCACCTCGGCCTTCACGTAGTCCCACGGCAGGTAGACATAGCCACCGTCGGCAAAGCAGCTGCTCCAGCTATTCTTGACGATAAAGTAACCACCACCGGAACCGGCCGGCGCGTTGGGCAGGACCTGTTGTAAATCCTGGTTGGAGATAAAGCTTACGACGTGCATGACATGACCGCCCAGCGGTTTTTGCGCCAGATCGGCTGGGTCATAGGTCACGAAGCCGTTATTGGGCGATTCGAAACCCGGCGAGACCGTAAAGCTCATGACCACCGCATTGTTAAAGGCCAGCTCCAGTACCATGTACTCGGTCGACAGCTCCGGATCAGCGCCATTCCAGAAATAGGTCACGGCCGTGGGTTGATACTTGGCGCCGTGGATCCCCGCCTCATACAGGAAGCACCACATCGAGCCCAGGAAATCGAAGCACACGGCTGGCGATTGGGGCGAGGTATCCGAGCAGGGCTTACCGCCTGGCACGTTGTCACAGGAATGCGTGAAGGGCGTGGTGCTGGTGTCGCGCGCGTATGACGGGTTGTAGTCCCACTGATGCTCGAAGGGAAAGACGTAGTTGGCGCTCATCAGGCTGTTGATCTCCTCCCAGGGATCCCCGGCATCGTCATAGATGGCGCGATTCCAAACGAAGCGATAATGCTCAAGCAGATCCTGCTCCGACAGGTTGACCTTGACGCCCTGGGTGAGCGAGTACATGTACTCGGTGGCGGAGGTCACGCCAAAGCTGTGGCAAGTGCCTCGACGGCCTTGATCCTTGACACAGGTGGGATAGGACTTGTTGGCAAAATTAATGGTCGCATAAAGGCCGCCCGGAATGGGACCGCAGGAGGCCGCACTCCCCGAGCGATCGCCGTAGAGATCGGTCGTACGCGGCGTTGCGCCGATTTCCGCGTCACAGCCCAGCAGCGGGGCGGGAATATTGATCGGCACCAGTCCCACGATGCTGGTCCAATTCCGGCCGATCTGCAGCAGCGCGGCACCGATCGTGGCCAAGCTGGCGTCGGCAAGACTGGTCGGCGTGGGCAACGGTCCCGTGCCGGTACCGACGGTGCCGACGACACCGCCTATGGTGGCCGGGGGCGCCAGTTTCTGGAGCTTGTCATACACATTCGTATAAAGCTTGAGCTGCGCCGCACGACTGTCCGAGAATAATATCGAATCGTAGACCCAAGACAGCTTTGAGGAGCGCCCTAGCGTAGTCACAGGATGCGAGACGCCAGCTGGATGAATGGTCCAGGTGCCATCGCCGTTCGGGGCAGCACCCGCATCTGGGCTGGGTTCGGAATTGACGAGTCGCGCCAGGTTCACGAGTTCCGGGTGCTGCGTCAGGTAGCTTTTCACGACCCGCTCATGCACCCGGTCAACCTCGAACGTCGACACGTCGTCTCGATCCCGTCGTCGTGAATCCTCTTCACGCTCGCCGCCCCGAGCGGCCATCGGCGCGTAGGGCACGAGAGTGCCACCATTGAGCAGCGCGAGGGCCTGGTTCAATCCAACCCGCTGCGCGCCGGGCGGTAACGGCGTGCCGGCCGGGCCAAACCGTGTCTGGCCCTTCAGATGATCCTTGAGCGCAGCATTTGGCCCGCTCTCACGATGGTCCCGGTGCTGATCTTCACCCCGGTCGTCGGCTGAGGGTTCGGCAAAGGCCGTCATTGTCAGGGCAAGTGCGATCGGTACGATCAAGAATCCTAGGCTTCGAAAACCTGGGGACACGCGATGCGTCGACATAGACAATCCTCCCGATGAGAGTCGGCAAGGCTCGCCTCTGATGGGCAACGGTTGATGCCACACGGCCGCCGGGGGAGCCAGGCCGGGGCAGCGGAGCGCGCAGTCGTATTGTCGGTTTGACAATAGATCCGCGTCACCTAAAGAACCTAGATCGACGCTCTCGCTTAGGCCATTGGCCAGGTCTCAGTTTGAACGCCGGACTGACGATTGCCGGGCGAATCTGTGACGGCTTTCGCGCGTGACAGCACAGAAACAAGCAATTTCCGAGCAATGCAGCTCGTTAGCGAGCCTTGCCCGTGGGCGCACAGCGCATGATTCCGCTGTCTCTGTGGCGTTCCCTCCGGCACCGCTGGCCGCCCCTCAAGACCGGATCCCGCCGAAACCTTTTTCCGCTGCCGAGGCACTCATAAATTGGCGGACCGGTGCCATGCATGCTGGAAGTGCCGTGGCTGAGCGGCACGCAAGCGCTTTCGGGCGCTGGCGTTCCGGCCCGCAGTCGTGAGCCTCTGGTTCCACCATCGGCTCGCGATCTCGTGCCCGGCCACCAGAATTTTTAAAATACGACACAGGGGTCTGATCATGAACACGTGGCTATTACTTGAGCGGCGATTGCTATGGGCCGCACTCGCGGTGACCCTCGCTTATTGCGCGGGATTCGCAGTTCCGGTTGGAGCGGACGATGGCTTCATTCCGCAGGTGATTAACACCTCCACGATACCGGCAGCGGGCGAGGTCAATCCCTATGGCGTCGCTTTCGTTCCGAAGGGCTTCCCAGCTGGAGGAACAATCAATGCCGGCGACGTATTGGTCAGCAACTTCAACGGTAGCACCAACGTCCAGGGTACCGGAGCGACGATTGTACAGTTTTCGCCGCGGGGACCGCTGGCGCCTCCGGGAGGCGCAGTAACGTTTTTCAGCAGCCCTCAACCAGGCCTCAGCACTGCGCTCGGCGTGTTGCGCAGGGGCTTCGTGCTCGTGGGCAACGTGCCGACGACAGACGGTACTTTCAGCACAATCGGCCAAGGCGCGCTTCAGGTGATTGATAAAAATGGAAATCTCCTTCAAACCTGGACTGACCCGGTATTTCTCGATGGGCCGTGGGACCTGGCCATCGACGATCACGGGGATCAAGCGCATGTGTACGTCTCAAACGTCCTTAACGGCACGGTGTCGCGGCTCGACGTCGCAGTGCGTTCGGGCGGATTGACCTTGCACAAGAAGGTCACACTAGCTGTCGGATATACCCACGTGGCCAACCAGGGAGCCGTAGTCCTCGGACCCACCGGCCTGGCCTTCGACTCGGACCTGGATACCTTGTACGTCGCCTCGACGGCGGATAATGCAATTTATGCGATACCCAATGCCAACCACCGGACCAGTCCCGCAAACCGGGGGCATCTCGTCTTTGCAGATCAACACCTGCTCGGGCCTTTGGCGTTGCGGTTTGCACCGAACGGCAATCTCCTGACTGCAAACGGTGACGCCGTCAACGGCGACCCTCTGCACCCCAGTGAGATCGTGGAGTTCACGAAGTGGGGACAGTTCGTGCGCGAATACAACGTCGATTCAGGCCAGGGCGGAGCATTTGGAATCGACACCGTCCCCGGTGACTCGGGCGGGTTCAACTACGCGGTCGTTGATGACGTAACGAATACCCTGTCTGTCTATCAGCTTCCCGTAGAGTAACGACTGCTGTTTACGCGACTCGTGCGCTGTGCAGCATCGCAGCGCACGAGTCGGAAAGCACACCCTGACCTACCAGCGCCGCCGAGGCTCGCTACCGCGAGCCGCCCGCCTCCGGACTCGGAGCACCAGCTCAGATCATGCACGACACCTGTTGGCGTCATAACGCTCGATCCGTACGGGTTCAACCCCACCGGCCTCACAACCTCTGAATTGCTCAATTTCCGCCCATCACCCCAGATCCAGAAACCCTGCTTCCCGTTGGTGACGTACCGCCAGAATCAGTGTGACATCCTCGCGCCACCGCAACGGCACCGCCAATTTGTTTTTGAGCAACCGTAGGTTGCCCCGTCAGGGGCGAAGGGCCATGACTGAGACGCAATGCGTCGAACGCAGAGGCAGGAGCCGATGCCGGCTGCACCTGGCTCCTCACTGAGATCGACGTCGACGATCGGGATCGCGCCTTCGGACTCTGCGACCTGGGTCAAGAATGTCCAGAATTAGGCGATGTCTCCTTGCGCGAAATCGAATCCCTCCGCGGCACCCTGGGGCTCGAGGTCGAACGCGACATCCACTTCGAAGCCGATCGCGCTCTATCGGCCTGGGCGCCTCACCCCTCACACCAACCGACACCCTTCAAACCCATTCGGCCAGCACGCCTGATACGGCGTACACGCACTCCACCGCGCCACGAGCAGCTTCGAATACGCATCATCCTTCAGCGGCACGCGCGGCTGGGGCTCGATATTGAACGGCGGCGTTTCCCACGGTTTATGAAAGTCCTGCGAGTAGTGCGTCAGCTCCGGCGCATAGGTCAGCGGTGAGGACAACCGCACGCCCAGAGTTGAGAGCTTGCCCATCATCCACTCGAGCGCCAGGTCTGACAGGCCGCATTCATTCGGCGGATACCCACCGCCCACATCCGAATGGCACCCGGCAAACCACACCTCCTCCACTCCCTCGCGCGCCACCCAGCGCGTGGTTGGGAAATCGCGCCGCCGCTCATCGAGCGCCATCGCATGAAAGCCGTGCGAGACGAGCGGATTGAGTTTCGCATCCACAAAACTGAAGGCATCGCGCCGCTTATCCTGAATTTAGAGTGGAATCCCCATCGAGCCCACCGTATCCCACACCGCCACTGACTGGATCGGGACTTTCGGGATAAACGCAGCTCGTGAAAGCACCAGGCGCGAGGCCAGCATCTCCGCCTGGTGAATCAATCCGGTAAAGAACCGCGCAAGTGACCCATCCTCGCCAAAGACCACACCGCGGGCCTTTGGCCATGCTGCATACCCTAAATCATACGCGCGCTCCTTATCGGTCACGTCGTACTTGGCCGGATTGAGCAACCCCACCGCCCCGATCATTCCGGCGAGCGCCCGGGCCGTATACGCACCGCGCGCCGCCCAGCGCCTTCATCAACAGGTTCGAGGAATCCCCGACCCCGTGCATGTACTTGGCCACCTGTAGCGGTGCACCACTCTCACCGGGCAACGCCTTCTCCCATTCGTTTGGAAATGGCTGGGTCTCGCTCGTCACTGCCCTTGCAAGGTTCCGGAAAAGTTTCACCACGTTGGTGGTTTTCTCCAACGCTGCCTCGAGGTTCACCATCCCGTCGATATCCGCATTATTCTTAGGGTCCCCGGGCCCGTTCCAGGTACCATCAGCGCAATGCAGAATATGTTTCGGCATCGTCTACTCTCCCATCTCAGCTCTCCAAATACGCCCGCCACGGCACAAAATAGTACTTCGCCCAGCCTTCGGACACCCCTCCGAAATCCCGCTCTGCGACATTGCCGTGTATCAACTCAATCCGTCCCCCTATCCCGCGCGGCAGGAAGGCCAGCACCAGCGTCGAATCCATATCCCGCTTGCCAAAGTTCGTCGAGCGCCACGACTGCACGATCAAGCGATTCGGCACTACCTGCAGGATGGTGCCACTCAGCGCCCCGCCGAATGCCTTAAACGGCGCACCCGCGCGCGCCGCGATTTTCACCGGTGATCCCGTAAAGGCCGCATGCTGCTTCGGGTCCAAATACATCCGATAAAGCCGCGCCGGTGTCGCCGGCAGATCGACAGCCAGTGTAATGGTGTTGGACATGATCAGGCTCCTCCCTCAGTGATCAGACTCTTCGTCCGCGCGGATAACCTCCGACTCGGAAAGTTCGCCAGCACCGAGCGCAGCTACACTGCGCGTCCGCCCAAACTCCAGTTGCACCCCGTCACGCACTACACCAGCAACACCAACTTCGGCACCGCCCCCTCATCCACGCGCGCCACCACAATCGCATTCTGCCCGTATTTCCGTCCCAAACCGCACGCCGCCTCAAAGGAAATTCCCACCACCAGTAGGCTCGGCTCCGGCGCCCAGCTCCCGTCCGCCCCTACTCCCTCGCCAAAAAGAAGCCGCCAACCCCTGGAGGCAACCTCAGCCTCCAACGCCCGCTGCGCCGCCTTATTTCTCGCCATCGTGGTCGGTGCACTCCGAGGATTCCATGCGGTTAGGTATGCGGCCTCTGTGACACCGAAGTGCGCAAGGCAAGCGACAAGCTCCGGACAATGCTGATCAATACGCAGCGTGAACGCGAATCCCTGATCGGCCACACGGAACTCGGTCTGCCGGTAGGCATGGACGAGAGCAGGATTGAGGGTCGTGTTCGACATCTGCACCAGTGTAACGCCGCCCATTCAAACGCAGGGGTCCGAGACTTCCCTTTTCCCACTCGCCACACCTCCGACTCGAAAGGCGCGAAGCACCGAGCGCCCATTCGGCGCTGACTCCCACTGTCACGCCTTAGCAGCCTGGCTGCTCAGGAACGCCCGCGTGTGGAACTGAGCCTGCTGCGGCATATCGGCAAACTCACGTCCAACTGGACAAGCACGCCGCGCAAGGCACCCTCCCGACACGCACGAACGCCCTGCCTCGCGACCCAAATGCTGGATGCACCCAGCGACGTCGTACCCCACCCCATCAAAGGCCGATACCGGACAGCTCTTCAGACACGGCGTATCCAGGCAGCGGTCGCAGGGATGCGCTCCGCCCAACGCAGGAACGGGTAGGCCGGTGCATCAAACGGATAGATCGCGCTCGCGCCGAGCGCGCGCGCCAGACAGTCAACGGTTTCCCGTGTCCAGTCATCCAGAGAATCTCTTCCCGGATCACGCTCCCGCACAAACCGCTGAAACATTGCGGGACCCGCATTGCCGATCAGAACTACCGACTTCGCGTCCTCTGGCAGTCCATCCTGTGGCACCGGTGCAAACCGCCCCAAAGGCGTAAGCGACTCGGCGACGATCCGGGCGTACAACTCACCTTGGCGGGTACCAGTCACGCGATGACCTGCTTATTATTGCCTGAGCACTACCCGGCACGACGCAAAACTTCCAACTCCTGGGGTCGCCCTGCGGATGCGCCCTATGACCATTTGGGCTACGATCGCCCGGTTCCCAAGGCGCAGCGCTCCACGCGGCCGCTCCGGAGTTTCGCGTCTACAGCGCGCCAGCACTGCCACAACGATCGGAATCGTCCAGCTGAATGGAGTATTCAACCATGACAAAGCGTATCGCCGCTGCCTTGCTGGTAGCAACCACGTGTGCGGGCATGACGGCCGTGTGCGCGGCCGACAGCATGACCGCCTCGGCAGACCGTCAACCGACCTATGCCTACGCCACAAATGGGGTATTGGAAGAGCGCAGTCCGGGCGAGCTCTGGAAGATACTTGTGGATCGATCGAATCTGGGAGGCAACGAGTTCGAGATCGCTGAGCTGACACTGGCCGCCGGAACCACGGTGAGCGGACATACGCACGCCTCCCTGGAAATCTTCTACGTGCTGTCCGGGCAGTTCGGCCACGAGGTGAATGGCCACTACTATCTGCTGAAGCCCGGCATGGTCGGAATCGTCCGGCCCGGCGATCAGGTACGTCATATCGTGCCCAAAGAGGGGGATGCGAAGGTATTGATTATCTGGGCACCGGCCGGTGAGGCCCAGCGCATCATCGACTACGCCAAAGGCACGCCAATCGCCCCGCCTACCGAATCCAAGGCCGCGCCGTGAATCAGCGGTTGCGGCTGCTCCCAATTGCCGTCGTGGCGCTCATCGCTGCGGTCAGCACGTCCGCTGCCATACCTGACACCATGCTCGCCGCCGCTATCGATCATGGGGGTGGTCCGGAAGTACTCTCGATTCACCGCCTCCCGGTGCCTAAGCCCACGCCGGGCGAAGTGCTGGTTGAAGTGCACGCGGCGGGCGTCGGTGTCTGGGAGCAACACACCCGACAATCACCGGATGAGGGCAGCCATTTCCCTTTGATTCTGGGCTCCGATGGCGCCGGCATCGTCGCTGCGGTGGGAGCCGGTGTACACCACCTCAAAGTGGGCGATAGGGTGTATGGCACGGGCGAAGCCTTCTACGCCGAGTACGTGACGGCCCGAGCCGATCACGTGGCTCCTGTCCCCAAGGGCATCGGCCTGGCCGAGGCGGGCGTCCTTGCCATCAGCGGACTGTCGGCCCTTCAGGGGATTGACGACGTACTCCGGTTGAAAACCGGAGACACGGTGCTTATACACGGGGCCGCGGGCGCGGTGGGAACACTGGCGATCCAGTTCGCCAAACTTCGGGGTGCGAAAGTGCTGGCCACGGCATCCGACGATGCCGGCCTGGCGCTCGTAAAACGTTTAGGCGCCGACGCGGCGCTCAACGGCGGCACCGGCAATATCACTGCCGCGGTTAGGCAATGGGCACCCGACGGCGTCGATGCCATCCTCGCCCTCGTCGGTGGTGATTCGCTCGAACGCTGCATCGATGCGCTGCGGACCGATGGCCGAGGTCGTATCGCCTATCTGTATGGAATGCGACCCCTCCCGCAACCGCGCTTCGCAACGCGCATGACCCTCTACACCTTTATTGCCGGGGTCCCTGAGTTCGAGCGCCTGAACAAGGCCGTGGAAGCCGCGAAACTGCAGGTACCGATCGGCGCGGAATATCCCCTCGCCGCGGCGGCGGACGCTCACAGACGGCTCGAAGCCGGGCACTTACTTGGAAAGATCGTCTTGAAGGTCCAGTAGTCGGATCTTCAGGGCAGTCCGCAGCGAAGCACGACGGCGAAGCGTTGCGGGCCCGAGTAAACCACGCTGCACGTGCCTTGGTAGCAAGGCAACTCCGTTACCGCCTGCTCTCAGTACGACGACCCCAACCTCTCCCGCCAGGCCAGCACCTGCGCCATCCGTCGATCTGCTGAACCCCATTTAATCTGGAGCCTGACCAACAGGCCTTAGCCCTCGACCTGCAGTCACCAGATTGTCACGCATCTGGTTGAAAATCACTCTTCGCCGAGCCAAGGCGACCCGGATCGTTGTCTCTTTACCCAGAGGTTCACCCGATGGCCATGCCAAAACTCCCATCCCCCTCGTTCATCGCACCCTTGCTCGTTGCAGCGCTCGCCCCATTGTGCGCCCACGCCGACCACTCTCACGCGGCCGCACGACACGTGGTGCTGATCTCTGTGGACGGTCTGCATCAATCCGACCTCGATACCTACGTTGCCGTGAACCCGCGCTCCACGCTGGCCCGCCTCGTCAACGAAGGGACCTCCTACTCGAATGCCCGCACCCCCGTCCCCTCCGACTCCTTTCCCGGACTCACCGCGCTGGTTACGGGCGGAAATCCCAGGAGCACCGGCGTGTATTACGACGACAGCTGGAACCGCAAGCTCCTGGCCCCGGGCACCACCGATTGCGCACACACCCCTCCCGGCACTGAAGTCACTTACTTCGAGGCCCTCGATCTCAACCCGCTGGCCATCGACGCGGGCTTTGGCGTCGGCGCGATCGATACGGCGGCGAACATTCAGGCCAACATCTATAAGCTCTCCGGCCACGCGACAGACCTCATCAACACGGGCGCGTTGCCCATTGATCCGCTGACCTGTCAGCCGGTCTATCCGCATGCCTACCTGCATGTGAATACGATTTTCGAGGTGGCGAAGGTCCACGGTCTGCACACCGCATGGTCGGACAAGCACGCCGCTTACGATCTCGTGAATGGCCCCTCAGGCGCGGGCGTCGACGACCTGTTCGCGCCCGAGATCAACAGCACCATTCCCGCTGACCTCGTCGGCGATGGCGCCACGGATGAGGATTTCACCAAGAACAACCTCAATACCCAGTTCTACGATGCCCTCAAGCTCAAGGCCGTGCTGAACTGGGCCGCTGGTCGCAACCACGATGGCAGCGCCAACAGCGCAGGCATACCGGCCATTTTCGGCATGAACTTCCAGACGGTCTCGACCGCACAGAAGCTCAACACCTCCCACTTCCAGAACGACCAGGGCGTGAAGGGGTTGGGGGGCTACACCAACGCCGGTTCGTTGCCGGGTGCAGTCGTGACCGGCGCACTGAAGTTTATCGACGCCTCGCTCGAACAGATCCTTGGCGCGATTGATCCGAAGAACACCGTCTTGATTGTGTCCGCCAAGCACGCCCAATCACCCCTCGATCGCGCCCAGCTGCGGCTCATTGACGACGGCGAGGTCACCTCGGCACTGAATGCCGGCTGGACCCAGAAGACCGGGTCCACCACACCGCTCGTCGCCTTCTCCATCAGCGACGACGCCATGCTGCTGTGGCTGAGCGATCGCTCCCGCCAGGCGACCGACTTTGCCAAGGATTTCCTATTGGACTATGTGCCCCAGAAGGTCGGCGGCTCTGATGCCAACGGTCACTACGTCGACAAGACCGGTAGTGTTCAACACTCAGGACTCCGCCAGATCTACGCCGGTCGCGATGCGGCCACGCTGATAGGCGTGGCCAGCAGCGATGAGCGCGTACCGGATGTGATCGGCATCGCGAGCATCGGCACGGTGTACTCGAACCCGTCCAAGATCAAGAAGATCGCCGAGCACGGCGGTAACGCCGAGCAGGACCGTCACGTGCCAATCATCGTATGGGGCGCCGGCATCCACCACGACACCTCGGATGAACACGTCGAGACGACGCAGATCGCCCCATCGATCCTGACGTTGCTCGGCCTTCCCGCCCGTGAACTCCAAGCGGTGAAAAAGGAAGGCACACAGATCCTGCCAGATCTGCGCTGAGACGGCGCGGAAGCGCGTCTATCCGGAGGGCGGGGCCCCGTCGCGGGCTGCCCCGCCCTCCGGACTCTCCGGTTCGCGAATCACGGGGATCCTTCACGCGCCCCTGGCGCCCAACTCTGTCTCCCCGAACGCTTCCGGGCGTGACGCCACGCGTCGTAAGGATTCCATTGCACGCGACGAAAGTCTGGAAGAGCTCGTCCGAGAACACCTCACCCGCCTGCGCGGCATCGCGGAAAAGCTCTTGCCAGGGAACCGCAAATGCTCTCATGGACCAGGCTGTTCAGACTCTTGCCCGCGCCAGCGTCCGCCCTCTCCTAAACCGCCCACGCCCCGTACCACACTTCCCGCGCCCGCACTTCCCCGGCATTCCACCCACTCAGGGCGCTTCGCCAGTCCCAGCCTTCAACGCCACTTCCGCCACTCTCTTCATATTGTCCGCGTGTGCATCGCGGTACGCCCACCAGACCGACACCCATCCGCGTGCGACGGACTCGCTCACATAGTCCTCGAGCGAGCCGGTTGGGTCATGTGCCTCGCCAACCCGGGCCTGAAGCCTATTCAGGTACGCGACGGTCGCATCGATCAATGTCGGCGTATAGCCACCCGATGAAATCCGCTTCGGATCCCCATGGTTGGGCAGGATCCGCTCGATGTTCCAACCCTTCATGGACTCCAGGTTCCGGATGTGCTCGGCCATATGCTCCGGTTCACTGACAAACGTGACCGTGTCTTCCAGCGTGTCCCCAGCCAAGAGCAGCCGGTCGCCCGGGATCACGATCACCAGTCCATCCGCAGAATGAATGTTCACGGGCTTGAGCATGACCTGGAGGGTCCCGACCCACACCGCGGTGTCATGGGACACGCCCACGTTGGGGATGACCAGCGGCTGAATCGCCGGTGGCCCCCACAGCGTCCCGGATTCAATGGCCGCCTGCTTCGCACGCAGCGTCTCAATGGTGCGTGTCGTCGCGATGCGCTCCACATCGGCATAGACCGCATTGCCGCCGACATGATCCAGATGCCAGTGGCTGTTCACCACCGTAAAGTGCGTGATGCCCCGGCGCGCCAGATCATGCCTCACCCATTGGGCATCCCGGACATCCGGATACGTGTCATAGACCAGCGCATCGTGCCCCTGGTGAATGACGTAGGTGCACACGCCTACGTTGTACGCCCCCGTCTCCGTCCAATCCTCCGCGCCCGGAT
>JAYUFH010000457.1:0-3463 GCA_043738765.1 Pseudomonadota bacterium
GGCATGATCCATTGCTCCGGCGTCAATGCCTGCAAGGGAAAGTCGGACTGCAAGACTGCCGACAATGCCTGCAAGGGCATGAATTCCTGCAAGGGTAAGGGCTTTGTCGAGATGTCAGGCAAGGAATGCACCAAGAAGGGTGGCAAAGCTGAAGCCGAAGCCGAAAAGAAGTAAACCGCTGTAAGGCATCATCAGGCGCCCCACTGGGGCGCCTGATTTTTTCCGCACCATGACATCGTCCCGCCTTACACCCCCCCACCACAGCCTGGGCTTCGGTCTTGGACTGCGCGTGGATCACTACGAAACTATCCTGAATACACGTCCGACCGTCGACTGGTTCGAAATCCTGTCGGAAAATTATCTGGTGCCCGGCGGCAAGCCGTTGAACTACCTCGATCGCATCCGCGCCGACTACCCCCTGGTGATGCATGGCGTCTCGCTCTCCATCGGATCGAGTGACCCCCTTAACCTGGACTACCTGAAACAACTCAAGGCCCTGGCGGAACGCGTGCAACCGGCGTGGCTGTCGGATCACCTCTGCTGGACCGGACTCAACGGCACCAACCTGCACGACCTCATGCCCCTGCCCTACACGCAGGAGGCCGTCGAGCACGTGGCGGCGCGCGTGCGCCAAGTGCAGGACGTGCTCGGCCGGCAGATCCTCCTGGAAAATGTCTCGAGCTATGTCAGCTACACCCAATCGGAAATGAGCGAATGGGAATTCCTGCGCGCCGTGGTGGAGCGCGCCGACTGCTTGATCCTGCTGGACGTGAACAACATCTACGTCAGCAGCTATAACCATGACTTCGACCCGCGCGCCTATCTCGACGGCATCCCGGTGGAACGGGTACAGCAGTTTCATCTCGCGGGTCACACGAATCACGGCAACTACATTGTCGATACCCACGATCACCCGGTGATCGATCCCGTGTGGGATCTGTATGCCGACGCGGTGCGCCGCTTCGGCCAGGTGTCCACCATGATCGAGCGCGACGACAACATCCCGCCCTTGGATGAACTCCTCGCGGAGCTCGATCGGGCACGCGCTATCGCCACCCTGGTGGAGAGCGAGGCCGCCGCATGAGCCGCCTGCGCGCATTGCAACAAGACTTCCAACGCTACGTCCTGCTGCCGGATGAACACATGGATGATCAGGTCACCGCTACCGCTCGCGCCAGCGCGCAGGAACGTCTCGGCATCTACGCCAACGCCTATCGTCTGCGTCTGCTGGAGGCCCTCGACACGGACTTTCCCGGGCTGCATACCCTGGTGGGCGACGAGGAGTTCGACCGCCTGGGGCGCGCCTACATCGACGCCCATCCGTCCCGGCATTTCTCCCTGCGCTGGTACGGCCATCAGGTGGCTAAGTTTCTGCGCGACGCACTACCCTATTCCGACCATCCGGTGCTGGCGGAGATGGCGGAATTTGAATGGGCCATGAGCCTCGCCTTCGATGCCAACGACAGCGCGCTGATTACCGTCGAGGACATGCTGGCCCTGCCGCCCGAGGCCTGGGCCGGCATGGGCCTGCTTCCGCACGCGTCGGTGCAGCGGGTGAACCTACTGTGGAACGTGCCGGTGTTCTGGAAGTCGGTGCAGGCGGAGGCAGACCCGGCCGCCCCCGAGCAGGCGGAATTCCCCATGGGCTGGGTCCTGTGGCGGCAGGAACTCAACACCTATTTCCGCTCGCTGACCGTGGACGAGGCCTGGGGGCTGGACGCCCTGCTCGGCGGCGTGAACTTCCCCGACCTGTGCCAGGGCCTGTGCGAATGGGTGGACGAAGAACACGCCCCGGCCCACGCCGCCGGCATGCTCAAACGCTGGGTGCAGGACGGCCTGGTGCGCGCCATAATACTGCCGTAGCCGCAGGTGGAGTGCGGCGGCTTGCCGCCGCACTCCAAAGAATAACCCCATAACCCCCGGTGGCAGGGGCCCCCGCCCCCGTGTAAAATCCCCCTTCAGCCTCGATAACCCCCGGACATCATGCGCACTCAACACCACGGCAAACCCCCCGCCAACCGCAACGACTGGAAGACCATCCGCACCCTGCTGCCGTATTTATGGGAATTCCGCGGACGCGTGGTGCTGGCCATGAGTTTTCTGGTGCTGGCCAAGGTCGCCAACGTCGCCGTGCCCCTGGTGCTGAAACAAGTGGTCGATGCCTTCTCCAAGCCCAAGGCCATGCTGGTGCTGCCGGTGTTCCTGCTCATTGCCTACGGCCTGCTGCGCCTCGGCAACTCGCTGTTTGGCGAGCTGCGCGACATGGTTTTCGCCAAGGCCATGCAGCGCTCCATCCGGCGCGTGGCCCTCACGGTGTTCGAGCACCTGCACAAACTCGCCCTGCGCTTCCACCTCGAACGCCAGACCGGCGGCGTGTCGCGCGACATCGAGCGCGGCACGGCGGGCATCCGCTTCCTGCTCAACTTCATGCTGTTCAACATCCTGCCGACGCTGTTGGAGATCGGCATGGTCACGGCCATCCTGCTGGTGAAATACGACCCGATATTCTGCCTCGCCATTCTCGCGACCCTGGTGGTGTACATCGTCTTCACCCTCATCATCACCGAATGGCGCATGATCTTCCGCCGCACCATGAACGAGATGGACTCCAAGGCCAACACCAAGGCCATCGACAGCCTGATCAATTACGAAACGGTGAAGTACTTCAACAACGAGGAGTACGAGGCGCGCCGCTACGACAGCACCCTGGCCTCGTGGGAAACCGCCGCGGTGCGCAATCAGACGTCGTTGTCAGCACTCAACATCGGCCAGGGCGCCATCGTCGCCGGCGGCGTCACCGCCCTCATGCTCATGGCGAGCAACGGCGTGGTGAAAGGCACCATGACCGTGGGCGACCTGGTGCTGGTGAATGCCTTTCTGTTGCAGCTCTACATGCCGCTGCACTTTCTCGGCTTCGTCTACCGCGAGATCCGCCACTCCCTGGCGGACATGGAGCGCATGTTCAGCCTCCTGGAGCAGGCCCCGGAAGTACCGGACAAGGAAGGCGCGCCGGAGTTGCGCGTGACCCGCGGCCGCATAAAATTCGAGAAGGTGGATTTCGGTTACGACCCCCGCCGCCAGATCCTGCACGCCGTGGACTTCGAGATCCCCGCCGGCAAGAAACTCGCCGTGGTCGGCTCCAGCGGCGCCGGCAAGTCCACCCTGTCGCGCCTGCTGTTCCGCTTCTACGACGTGAGCGGCGGGCGCATCACCATCGACGGCCAGGACATCCGCGACGTGAGCCAGAAGAGCCTGCGCCGCAGCATCGGCATCGTGCCCCAGGACACGGTACTGTTCAACGACACCATCTATTACAACATCGCCTACGGCCACCCCGAGGCCGCACGCGAAGAAGTGCTGGAGGCCGCCCGTGCCGCCCACATCCACAGCTTCATCGAAACCCTGCCGGATAAATACGACACCATGGTGGGCGAACGCGGCCTGAAACTCTCCGGCGGCGAAA
>JAYUFH010000458.1:0-9128 GCA_043738765.1 Pseudomonadota bacterium
GACTGTGCCAGTCAAGTCGGTCTTCGGCAGCCTGTCGCAGACCTATTATCGGGGCGCCGCCATTACCGGTGCGTCTACGCTGACCCCTACCCAGCCTGCGCTGTCCAATGTGACGCAACGTTCGCTGATCAGCTTTCTCGACCTCACCGCCCGCTATCAGAACGGCAACTATGATAACCGTGTGATCGTTCGCGATCAGTATACTTACAGCTGGCTCGATAGTATTCCAAAAGACAATCGTCTCTCCGCGGCGTATCTGGAACTCAAGGATAAAAAGCGTGACTATAGCGCGCGTTTCGGCCGCCAACCGGGCAGCACGGGCGGTATCTTGGGCATGTTCGACGGCGCGTCGGCAACCTACAACCTCTCTCCGACGTGGCATATTACCGGGAATACCGGCATACCCAAGGAGACCAAGGTCGATGCCCGTCGCTATTTCTATAGCTTGAGCACCGATTTTGGACCGCTGGCACAGCGTTGGTATGGTGGTTTTTATTATATTTATCAGTATGTCGAAGGCGTGGAGGATAGGAATGCCGTGGGCGCCGAGATGCGCTACTTCGAGCCCAGGCACTCCCTCTACACGCTGTTCGATTACGATCTGGGTTTCAAGGTTCTCAACATCGCCGTCTTGCAGGCCAACTGGCAGACCGAGTCGAATACCAGCTACAACCTTCTCGTCGACCATCGAAAGTCACCGGCGTTGCAGACGACCAATGTGTTGATCGGCACGACAGTCCTGAAGTCGTACAGTGGGTGGTCCTCACTCTTTACGCCAGAGCAACTACGCGAGATGGCCAAGTTGCACACGCCGGAATCGAACTATTACGATTTCAGTGTTACCCACCCGGTGTCGCAAAAACTTCAATTGGGTGGCGGCATTAATATGTATAACTTCACCGAATCCCCGGCAACCGCCGTGGCGTTGGCCGCGCCGGGCACCGGTAATACCTACATCTACTCATTGCGTGCCATCGGCACAGGCCTGTTGTTCGACAAAGATATTTCGGTCCTGACCCTCAGTCATACCAAGGGCGCGACATTGCAGGGTAATGGTATTTCGTTGACGAATAAATCGATTTTTCAAGGCAAGTGGACCGTCGATCTGGGTTTGCGCCTGTTAAAGCAGACCACTCATTTCCCCGGGTTCGCGGATATTGAAAATACGGCGGCATCACCCACGATCCGGTTTGGCTATCGGTTCAAACAGACGGCTGTTCTCGAGACCGAGTATGGACAGGAACGCAACCATTCCAAAGATACCGGCACTGGCGGGGAGACAATAACCACATCGAAGTATTATTCCGTCGGTTATCACTGGACTTTTTAGCCGGTTCGCGGCTACCCAGGCGCTATTCAGCCCTGCAAAACATAACTGGTTGGGGGCCGTTCTTTAAGTAGTGCGAGATTGTACGTCGGCAAGCCTCGTATGAAATTGATCAATGTTCTCCGACGACCACGTGCAGTTTCCGTTGATTGCCTGTCGTTCCATAGGATGATGAGTTATGTGCCTCTGGCGCAATATGTTTTTGCCCAGCACCCAAAGTAGTAATTTGAAAGTTTACTTTGATGCAAAACTATCCTGCTTTTCCCCTGCTAGGGCGTGATCCCGATGAACGGATAGTGCAATCCGACCATGGGAAAAGTGTTAAAAAGGTCGACGTTTGTCCCCTATTTTTCCACACGAGCGCCGCGTTTATACAGACGAACGGGTATCATTTTGTCAGTTCTGTCGCCGGACGGACATGCGTGACTTGTATCACTGCCGCAATACATAAATCTGAGTGGCGCGTGCATTGACCGCCGCGCTGTAGCACGGCAATATTTCGCCGCGCCTCAGGTAAGACGCTACAAGACGCGTGAAGTAAGGGAGGCGGAAGTAGCGGAGGTGTGATGGCTGATCGCGGGAGTAGCTATTCGGCCTGCAAGCTAGCTTGAATGGTCTGCTGAGTGTTAGGCCGCTGTGACTCGATGTCTCGTATTGGCTGTTTAAGAATAAAAGCTCGACAAATTTTTTGTCCTAACATTGGAGGTCTCCCTCATGGGAACAGATAGACAGAAACACAAATTTATTAGCAAGTCGCTTTTCGTGTTGCTCGCACCCGTTGCGGCATTCGCTCCGATCAGTGCGAGTTACGCCTTTAGTAACTACCCACCAGCGGTGGTGACAGCGTGCTCGAACCTCGGTAGAACGATACCACCACCGCAATGCAGCGCGTGCCATGTCGACCCACAACAGGGTACCTTCGTTGGAACAGCGGCAGGTAACGCTTATAAGGCAAATGGCGATGTTTCACTACTCTGCCCCGCGCCAATGCCGACGCCGACCATGATGCCGTCCCCGACACCTAAGCCAACAGCCACTCCGACCCCGGTGCCGACCGTAATGCCGACACCCAAAGCGACGCCTACGCCCACCGCAATGCCGTCCCCGGTGCCGACCGTAAAACCGACGCCAATGCCGACCACCATGCCGTCCCCGGTGCCGACTGCCAGGCCTACGCCAATGCCGACCATCATGCCGACCGAAAGGCCGACACCTATGCCGACCATCATGCCGACCCCTCCGGTAGTGCGCCCGCCGAGACACACAGAGCGCGAGCGTGAAGGTGACGATGACCGTTATGAGACAAGCCGTGTAAAGCAGCGCGATGGCCGCCACGACGATTAAATTGATTCAGTAATGGCTGTAAATAATTGAGGGGGCTTCGGCCCCCTTTCTTTTAGTTTATCGCCGAGGTAGCTGGGCGACAGGTGCATGCATTAATCAGGTAAGTGTCGCAAGGTGGTTACCCCGAAGCCGGGCTAGAATGGCATATAAGCGCAAGTGTTTTAGTCGTTGACCACCCTTGTGTAATTACAGACAATGCGGCTATGGTTTAGAGTATGTATCACGTTGGAGCATAGTCATTTTCCGTCACTTCTTTGCAGTCGCCTTCGACAATCCGCCCTGCCAGCCGAGTGCCCCAGTCTAATGCGCGCAACCCGTTTTTTTCAACAGGCGATCCGCATGTTAACGACAAGGCGGCTGGCCAGTGGGTGGCGCTTCGGATTGGTCATACTATCCACTGTCCTTGCCGGCCCGGCGCATGCGGCTGACGTCGAAACCGTTTTAATGCCCGGTCCGGTCATCGAGGGTCACGCCAAGATCGAGGCGGATTGCAAGAAATGCCATTTTCGTTTCGACAAGTCCGCGCAAGTAAGCCTCTGCAACGATTGCCATAAGGATATCGCCAAGGATTTCGAACTGCATCGGGGTCGTCATGGCCGGCTGAAAGAGCACGAATGCCGCGTCTGTCATACCGATCATAAGGGTCGAAACGCCAATATCTCACCGTTTGACGAGAAGACCTTCGACCATAACCAGACGGATTTCGAGCTGAAGGGAGGGCACGCCAAGCCTAAGGTGGTTTGTCGCGATTGCCACCTGCCTAAAACCAAATTCCGCGACGCCCCGACGGCCTGTAACGCCTGTCACAAGAAAGACGATCCGCACAAAGGCAAGCTTGGCACCCAGTGCGCCAACTGTCACACGGAGCGTGATTGGAAGGAAGTGCGTTTCGATCACAGCAAGACGCATTTCCCTCTACTTGGTAAACATGTGGACGTGACCTGTAAGGATTGCCATACCGATCCCAGCTTTAAAGGGGCACCCACTGCCTGTATTGCTTGCCATAAGAAGGATGACAAGCACAAGGCACGTTTCGGCGCCAAGTGCGAGACCTGTCACGTAGAAAAGGACTGGAAGACCCTGCGCTTCGAACACGATCGTGACACAAAGTATGTCCTGCGCGGTAAACATGCCCAAACCAAGTGCGTGGCCTGTCATAAGGGTTTTCTTTATAAAGACAAGACGCCGACTACCTGTGTGGCTTGCCATGAGAGCGACGATAAGCACAAGGGCAAATTCAGTGGCAAGTGTGAAAAATGCCATGTGGAAAAAGACTGGGCCGCCGTGATCTTCGATCATAACCGGCAAACGAAATATCCTCTGGTGGGCAAACACGCACCGGTCAAGTGCGAAGCCTGCCACAAGGGAGTAATGTACAAAGACAAGACCGACAGCTTCTGCTACACCTGTCATCAGAAAGACGACAAGCACAAAGGTCAGGAAGGCAAGAACTGTGTGCAGTGCCATAACGAGCGTTCCTGGACCAGCACGAAATTCGATCACGATCTGACGAAATTCCCCCTGCTCAGCAAACACCAGGATGTGAAGTGCAAGGAATGCCACCGAACGACGACGTATAAGGATGCGGAGGTGGCCTGCGTCTCCTGTCACCTGAAGGATGACAAACATAAACGGCGTTTGGGGCCCGATTGTGGCCTGTGCCACAACGCCCGTGGCTGGAAAATCTGGGACTACGATCACGATCAACGCACCCGATTTAAACTTGATGGTGGCCACAAAGGCATCGATTGCCTGGCCTGCCATAAAAAACCCACGAACCAGGATGTGAAGCTGCCGACCGCCTGTGGTAGTTGCCATGCCTGGGATGACGTGCACAACGGCCGGTTTGGTCAGGCCTGCGAGCGTTGCCATGTGACCTCGTCATTCAAAAAGGTCCGTATCGGCATTGGGACGATGCAACTGAAGCAATAGTGCAAGTGCGGTTAGACGGCGGCCCTCTTGCCAATGGGCAGATCCAGACACGTGTGCCTGCCTGCCCAGCATGAGCAGTGCCTGTTGTTGCATGTCTCCTGCAGGTCCGATCCATCGATTTGGCACCGAAATACCGTCACGGCTTGCGGGCAGTATCGATACCAGACACCCCGAACCTCGCTAGGCCGTCGCAATCCCCTTTCAAAGCTAATCCTTTTAAAACTAATATAAATCAGTAAATTAGATGGACGTTGTGTCCGTTGACGACAAGTAAGCTTGGTGGGTTTATTATTTCTCAGAGAACGGCCGACGCAGCAAGTCCTGTCGAGTGTGATGCGCCCGTGGATTTGACCTTGAGAGTTAAGTGATTGCGCGTCGTTATTCGGGTTGTTGCTGGTAGTTACTCAGGTTGTAGCTCGTCGTTATTGAGGTTGTTGCTCGTCGTTATTCAGGTTGTTGCTCGACGTTATTGAGGTTTTAGGCAAAACATCTTATACTCCGGCGCGATTTGATACGCTTTTTTAAGAAGTGGGCCGCGCGCCCACTTTTGCGTTTATAGGACAATGATTTATGCGTGGTGGCGCGGCAAGCCTGCGTGTCCTGCTGGAACCCGCGGTTGCAGCGATGGGGTTTGAGCTGGTGGATACGGAATTTTCCGGCAGTGGCCGGCAGGCAGTGTTGAGAATATATATCGACAACCCCGAGGGGGTGACGGTCGATGATTGTGCGCAGGTGAGCCGCCAGGTCAGCGCCATCCTGGATGTCGAGGACCCGATACCCGGGCAGTATATGTTGGAGGTTTCCTCTCCTGGGCTCGATCGGCCAATGGTGAAGCGCGAGGACTTTCAGCGTTTTGCCGGTGAGGTAGTCAAGATTCGAATGTCGGTGGCGGTGTTGGGTCGGCGCAACTTCACTGGACGTCTGGTGGGGATAGAAAGCGACACAGTCATCCTGGAAATGGACAACGAGAGTTTCGACCTGCCGTTTGGCGATATTGAAAAGGCACGTTTGGTGCCGCAGTTCAAATGAGTTGCTGTTTGGGGGCTTTATGGGTCACGAAATATTAATGGTTGTCGACGCGGTCTCGCGTGAAAAGGGTGTGGAGCGGGAAATCATTTTCCAGGCGCTGGAAGCAGCGTTGGCCACGGCAACGCGTAAGCGTTACAAGGAAGACGTCGAGGTGCGTGTCACCATTGATCGCCAGTCCGGCGACTATGAGGCCTTCCGTCGCTGGCTGGTGATGGACGACGATGCCGAGGATTTCGAATTCCCCGATCATCAACTTCTGCTGAACGCGGCGAGCGCGCGCCAGCCTGGGGTTCAGATCGGCGACTACATAGAAGAACCGCTTGAGCCCATCGAATTCGGCCGCATTGCCGCCCAAGCCGCCAAGCAGGTGATCGTGCAGAAGGTGCGCGAGGCTGAGCGCGAGCAGATCGTCGCTCAGTTCAAAGAGCGCAAGGGCCAGCTTGTGACCGGCGTTGTAAAGCGCATGGAGCGCGGTGAAGCCATCGTCGATCTCGGTGCGGCCGAGGCATTGCTTCCCAAATCGGCGATGATCCCGCACGAAGGCCTGCGCCCCGGCGATCGTATCCGCGCGTATCTCGAAGACGTGTATTCCACGCCGCGTGGACCGCAGCTGTTCCTTAGCCGCACCGCCCCGCAACTTCTGATCGAACTCTTCAAGCTGGAAGTGCCGGAGGCAGGTGAAGGGTTGATTACCCTACACAGCGCCGCGCGCGATGCCGGGTTGCGCGCCAAAATCGCGGTGAGTTCCAAGGACACACGCATCGATCCCATCGGCGCCTGTGTCGGCATGCGCGGTATGCGTGTACAAAGTGTCTCCAACGAACTCGCCGGTGAACGTGTCGATATCATCAACTGGTCGCCGGAACCGGCGCAGTTTGTGATCAATGCCCTGGCCCCGGCGGAGGTGCAATCCATCGTGGTGGACGAGGAGTTGCACAGCATGGACGTCATTGTTGATGAGACCCAACTGTCCCAGGCCATCGGCCGTGGCGGACAGAATGTGCGGCTGGCGTCCGAGCTGACAGGCTGGGAGCTCAATATCATGACCGAGGACACCGCCAGCGAAAAAGGTGCAAGCGAAGCGGCTGTTACCATGCAGATGTTCATGGAACAACTGAATGTGGATGAAACCGTCGCTACCGTCCTGGTCAACGAAGGCTTCACCAGCCTCGACGAAGTGGCCTATGTGCCGAAACAGGAAATGCTCGCGGTCGAGGGTTTTGACGAAGACCTGGTGGAAGGCCTGCGCAGCCGCGCGCGCGATGTCCTGTTGACCAAGGCCATCGCGCTGGAAGAAAAGATCGACATGGCCGAGCCAGCCGATGACCTGCTCAATATGGAAGGTATGGACGAACACACGGCTCGCCTACTGGCGAGCCATGGCATTAAAAATATGGAAGACCTGGCCGAGCTCTCCGTCGACGAACTGCTGGAAGTGAAGGGTGTCGACGATGAAGAACGCGCCAAGAAACTCATCATGGCGGCGCGTGCCCCATGGTTTGAAAACCCCGAGGCTTAAAGCCAAGAGAGCCTATGTCCGAAGCCACGATTAAAAGTTTTGCCACCCAGATCGGTATTTCCCCCGACAAGCTGCTGACGCAGCTCGTCGCAGCCGGTATTGGCGAGAAACTGGCGGAGGATACACTGAGCGACGAGGAAAAAATGACCCTCCTGACCTACCTGCGTACCCATCATGGTGGTGGCGAGGCGGGAACCAAGAAGATCACCCTTAAGCAAAAATCCGTCAGCCAGATCAAGCAAAGTTCACGTACCGGTGCCGCGCGCACCGTGCAGGTGGAAGTGCGTAAGAAGCGCACCTTTGTAAAACGTATCGCCGTTGAGGAAGCCGTACCCGAGCCGGAAGAGGAGATCGAAGGGGATCTGATCATCCCTGAGATCGAGACGGAAGAGACCGGCGACACCCTGGCCGTCGCTGAAGAGGCGCTATCGCCGGTTGAGGAGTCTGTGCCAGAGGCGACGCCCGCGGTCGTCATGTCCCCGGAGACTGCGCCCAAAACCCCTGCCGCGCCCGCCAAGGAAACAAAGAAGGCCGGTGCACGTCCGGAGAAACATAAGAAGGGGGAGCGTGGCGATTGGCGCGAGGCGCAGAACCGGGGCCGTTCCGAACTGCATATTAGCGATTCCAAGAAGCTGCGACGCAAGGTCAAACCGCAGTCCAAGCGGGCGGTACAGACCAGCATGTCGGGACAGCATGCCTTCGAGATGCCGACGGAACCGATGGTGCGGGATGTATTGCTACCCGAGGCCATCAGCGTCGCAGAATTGGCCCAGAAGATGTCGGTCAAGGGTGTGGAGGTCATCCGTGCGCTGATGGGTATGGGCATGATGGTGACGATTAACCAGGTTATCGATCGCGATACGGCGACCTTGGTGGTGGAAGAGATGGGTCACACCGCCAAGGCCGCTAAACCGACGGATCCCGAGGCGCTGCTTGGCAGTGCTGCCGCGCTCGCGGGCGAGCTTGAGCCGCGCCCGCCTGTGGTGACTGTCATGGGGCATGTGGACCACGGCAAGACCTCGTTGCTCGATTATATCCGCAAGACCAAGGTGGCCAGCGGCGAAGCTGGCGGCATTACCCAGCATATCGGCGCCTATCATGTCGAAACACCCAAGGGCGTGGTGACCTTTCTCGATACCCCCGGCCATGAGGCCTTTACCGCCATGCGCGCGCGCGGCGCCAAGGCCACGGACATCGTCATCCTGGTGGTGGCCGCCGATGACGGCGTCATGCCGCAGACGATCGAAGCGATCCATCATGCGCGCACCGCCGGTGTACCCATCGTGGTGGCAGTCAACAAAATCGACAAGCCTGAAGCCCAGCTGGACCGCGTCAAGCAGGAACTGGTGGCGCAACAGGTGGTGCCGGAGGAGTGGGGCGGTGAAGACGTGTTTGTGAATGTCTCAGCCAAGACCGGTCAGGGCATCGATGACCTGTTCGACGCGGTGTTGCTGCAGGCCGAGGTGCGTGAGCTCAAGGCGGTGCGCACCGGTCCAGCCATGGGTCTGGTGATCGAGGCGCGTCTCGACAAGGGTCGTGGCCCGGTGGCGTCGGTGTTGGTACAGCAGGGTACCTTGCGCAAGGGCGATGTCATTCTCGCCGGCGCTGAATCCGGGCGCGTGCGCGCCATGTTGGATGAGAACGGCCACTCGGTGAAGGAAGCCGGACCGAGTATCCCGGTGGAAATCCAGGGTCTGTCCGGTGTGCCGAATGCCGGCGATGAAGTGGTGGTGGTGGAGAGCGAGCGTAAGGCGCGTGAAATCGCGCTCTATCGTCAGGGCAAATTCAAAGACGTGAAACACGCGCGCCAGCAGGCGGCCAAACTGACCAATGTGTTCCAGACCATGCAGGAGGGTGAGGCCAAGAACCTCAACCTGGTCATCAAGACCGACGTGCAGGGTTCGGTCGAAGCGCTCAGCGATGCCTTGGAGAAGTTGTCCACCGACGAGGTGCGGGTCAGGGTGATACACGGCATGG